>JAOZQV010000116.1 GCA_029932035.1 Deltaproteobacteria bacterium
GGGAAGGAAGAGATCATCGATCAGCTTATGGATGCGATGCTGAAAAATGAAACCTGCTATCTGACCTACCACTCTTTCTATGATGACAAGATCAAAAACTTCAAGATCGATCCGTTACATTTTTTTGAAAACGACGGCGGGCTTTATCTCCTGGTGAATACCACCACTTTCGGAGATATCAGGACCCTTGCGGTCGAAAGAATCCAAGAGATCACAAAGACTGGCTCATTATTTGAATACCCGGAGGACTTTGATCCTGAAGAGCTCTTAGAGTCGGCCTTTGACATTGTCTATGAAGACCCGGTGAAGGTCAAAGTCTGGTTTTCCGCTAATCAGGCCCGTTATATAAAGGAAAGGAAATGGTCAAAAAACCAGGAAATTATTGATCAGGAAGATGGGTCAATCATCCTCAGTATGGAGACATCGGGCTGGTGGGATGTGAAAAGATGGGTCCTTTCATACGGCAGTGGGGCAAAGGTCCTTGAACCAGAGGAGTTAAGGGAGGCAGTAGCAACAGAACTTGAAGCTGCATGCCGTCAACAAAAAGCAGTCGAGGTCAGCCCTTGACATAGGACGTCAGACCGGTGTCAGCAATCACTCGACAGCGGGATCTTTGATCAGCATACAGCTCAAGGCGTAAGGCGTAGGGCGTTAGGCGCAAGGAACTCAGCCAGTATCGAGTATCCAGCATTCCCGCTTAAAAACGGGATCTCCGACCAGCATTCCCGCTGAAGACGGGATTTCCGCTTCGCTACAACAATCATCCAGTCGGTAATTTTTCTTGAATAGGTAAAATAAAAGTGGTATTGATTAGTTTGGTTTTAGTTTCATGCCGCAGGCCTGATTCACCTCAATCATTACAAAATGGCTAAATTCCAATTAAATACCAGAGAGATAGACCCGGAGGGCCTAATCGCCTGCCCGGAATGCGATTTATTGATCCGAAGAACCGAGCCCGGCCCAGGTGTTAAATGTTTTTGCCCAAGATGCCGGTCTATTCTTTTCCATGTGAAGAGGAACCCGGTTGAGCGTACCCTTATTCTGAGCCTGACGGGTCTGATTTTTTTTGTGCCTGCCATGGTACTGCCCATCATGACCCTGAACGTATTAGGACTTGAGCAGAGCGCCAATGTTATACAGTGGGTAAGTGCCTTATTCCGAACCGGTTTTCACATGGTTGGCATTGTGGTGCTCTTGACAGTTGCCGTTATTCCACTCCTCAAGCTTCTATTGCTCTTCTATGTATCGATGGCCATTCGGTTTAAAGTTGATTGGCACAACCTGGGGTCCTTTTTCAGGTTCTATCAGCGAATGGATGAATGGGGAATGTTAGAGATTTGCATGCTCGGCATTCTTATATCAATCATAAAACTGAAAGATCTTGCCCAGATCTCTTATGGGATAGGGCTGTTGTGTTTTGTCTTGCTCCTGACAATTACACTTATTGCATCTGTTACCTTGGACGACCACAAATACTGGTCTCTCATAAAAAACGTCAAATCGTTTAATCGTTGAGTTCCGCCTGAGGCGGAATTGAGTTGGAAGAAGGAATGGACAAAGAGCATCTGACGGCACGGGAGGCAGGCCTGGTTAACTGCCTTGACTGTCATCTGCTGGCGATAAAAGGAGACGGGGCCTTGCAAATGCGCTGCCCGCGTTGCGGGGCAAGGCTTCACCTTAGAAAAACCAACGGTATGGCAAGGACCTGGGCTCTACTGATCACCAGCCTGATCCTCTTGTTTCCCGCTAACCTCCTTCCCATTATGACAGTGACCTATCTTGGCGAAAGGGAACCTAACACCATTATAGAAGGGATCGAGCATTTCATCCAATCGGGCGAATATCTCATCGCGCTCATTATCTTTTTTGCAAGTATCGTGGTGCCCATTTTCAAAGTAGTGGGGATTATGCTCATCATGATCTCAATCCAAAAGCGATGGCAAACATGGTTAAAGCACAGGACCTTGATGTTCCGGGTCATAAAATTCATCGGGCGCTGGTCCATGCTCGACATTTTTGTGATCGCGGTTATGGTTGCCCTTGTGAACTTAGGCACGCTTACCTCTATCAAGCCTGCACCTGCAGCCACATATTTTGCAGCCGTAGTTATATCAACCATGTTAGCATCAAACACATTTGATACGCGGCTAATATGGGAAGGTGCTTAAGTCATAATGGAGGATTATCTGATGGAGTCAAATATCCCGGAACCCGAGATAAAATCCAGAAGCGGCATTTCCCCAATCTGGATCTTGCCGATCGTGGCACTATTGGTTGCAGGCTGGATCGCCTACAAAGCAATTGTTGATGCGGGGATCGAAGTAAGCATAAGGTTTGACAATGCACAGGGAATTGAAAAGGGGAAGACCCGTGTTATTTATCGGGGAATGCCCATCGGATTAGTAAAAAATCTCTCAATCAGTAAGGACTTTAAGAGCACAGAGGTGTTAGTGGAATTTGTAAAAGAGGCGCGTGAACAACTCAGGAAAAATACCAGATTCTGGATGGTGGCGCCAAAGATCTCTCTAAAGGGGATTACAGGTCTGGAGACCATTTTGAAAGGGAACTATATTACCATGTTACCAGGAGACGGACCGGTAGAGCGCCATTTTGTGGCATTAGCCAAACCGCCGGCAGCCCTCACCGCCGAACCTGGGGGCCTTGATATTCAGCTCATTGCCGACGAATTGGGTTCTCTATCACAGGGGAGTGAGATTTACTACAAAGGGATTAAGGCCGGAGAAATCTTAGACTTTTCCCTCAATGAAAAGGGAAAGGTCCTGATAAATGTTCATATAGACCGGAAATTTGTCCAGAGGGTAAAGAAATCCACGCGATTTTATAATGTCAGCGGCATAACTTTTGAGGCCGGCCTATCAGGTTTCAAGGTCAGCGCCGAGGCATTGAGCACCTTATTGATGGGCGGCATAGGGTTTTTTAACCCTGAAGACGCCAAAAGCGTCAAGAACGCGGCTAATGGCGACTCTTTCAGGCTCTTTAAGAATATGGGTCTTGCTGAACAGGAAGGGAAGCGGATCACCCTCCTCTTTGATGAAGCCAGGGGGATCTACGAGAAGACTCAGATCAGGTACAAGGGAATCGAAATAGGGAGAGTTTTCAGTGTTGAACTCAATAGGGAGATGACAGGCATACAGGTAACTGCCTCCATACAAAAACAGTATCGCTCCCTGCTCAGGGAGGGAACACAATTCTGGCTTGTGGAACCGAGCCTCGGCCTTGCAGGCGCCAAGAATTTAGAAACGATTGTTACCGGGACATATATCACCCTCCGGCCCGGCAGGGGAAAGCCGAAACGAATCTTCAAAGGACTTGGCGCGCCGCCCACATACCTGGAACCGAGGAAGGGCCTTAAAATCATTCTGATTGCTGAACGGCTTGGGTCGATAAAGGCGAATGATCCGGTCTATTTCCGTCAGATCAAGGTGGGCGAGGTCACGGGATACAGGCTTTCGAAAGATGCGACCTCTGCGATCATCAGTGTAGATATCGGAAACCCCTATGCACCACTGGTTCGTACCACTTCAAAGTTCTGGAATGTATCCGGGATCAACATTGACTTCAGCCTGTTCAAGGGCGCAAAGGTGAGGACCGAATCAATGCAATCCATTTTGGAGGGCGGTATCGCCTTTGCCACACCGGGCAAGGTGAGCGCGACGACAGAAGAGACTAAATTCAACAAGGCTAAGGGAGTAGTCTTAGAAGAATCAAAACCAAAAGAGGTCAATGCCGGAGCTCAGACACTCAATGCAAACCAGCCCTCTGGAAAGCCTGTAAAAAACGGCGCTAAATTTGTCCTGCATAACGAAGCCAAAGATGAGTGGTTGAAATGGCGACCAAAAATCGTACTGGGAAAATGATCCGGTTATTTGAGGAGTGACCGTTTCTTCTGTGATCTACGGTCTGATCCGCTTATCCGTAAACTCTGTCATGGCTTCAGCCTTTCTCAGATATCTACCAATCTTCAAGGCAGCTTCTTTGCTCAACAACACAGCGGCTCCGAGAGCCTTTGATTCTGCTATCTCGGCCACAAAACTACTTCCCTGTTTTGAAGAGAAAGTAATCTTGTAATTGCCTACTGTCACTGTGTTGGAAGACGTCAAATCTTCGCTTTTTTTCTGCTCGTTGTAATAATCCTCGGTTTTTTTCAGCGCTTCCCCAATCGCCTTTGTCTGTGACGGCGGGATAGACAAGGTTGCCAGTGGGCCGCCTATACTTTTGAGAATCACTGCAAGACCCGCAGGGCTTTTTTGGATTTCTATTGTCGCGTTTCCCGCATCCGCAACATACCATGTAAAAATGTAGTCCTTTATAACAAAATCCTCTGCGTGGGCTAAAGGCAAAAATGCTCCCAGACAAAGCATGCAGGCAATCATGATCACTTTTTTAGTCATATTAATTTCTCCCTTCTGTTTTTCTAAGATATTCAAATCTACCATTCTATCATATCATGAATTTCATCCCAATCCCCGACGGTTAGGAAAGGATGCTCTTTGCGGTTCCAGGGCTGTTCAAAAACAATCGGAGTAACCGGGCTTCCCTGGATAAGATAGCATGTCTCTAAACGATCCTCCACGAAATACCTGATCCCATGCTTGAGAAGTATTGGGAGCTTATCTTCGTGGGCGCCTGTGGCCTCGAGGTGAATCGTGTTTCCATCCGCAAGCCCCAACGTTTTCTCAACCCATTCGATGATCGCGTCTCTGTTGCTTCTTGCTGTTACAAAGAATACCGGCCCTAAATTTGAAAGGCGCGTTAACACGTCCACAGCGCCACCTATCGGATCTATTCCCATTCCCAACGGGTCTTCCAATATCATCTCAATAATCTCATTGCTCGTTTCCTCATCAATATCAATGACGTTTCTGAAGTTATAATCCGTGATAGCCTCATACTCAATTTCAATACTATACTTTTCACGAGCCGTTTTAACAAAGGCCCGAAAGGTATCGGCGATTACACCATCGATATCAAAGGCCAGTTCGCGAGGTGAGATCTTGCGTATTTCTGTTTTCATATCATAATCCTCAAAGGCCCAGACGCCAAGCTTGTCCATCCGCTGATTTCCGTTCACAAATGATAACCATTAGCACTCTTTCACGCAAGCTTTTTCATGTCTATTGAGGCCGATCAATGAAAATGATATATTATAGCACTTGAAAAATTAGTATAGGGCGGGTAATGAATAGGGTGTTCCTGGGGCCATGTCGCCAAAAAATCTTATAGATTCTGGGGATAGCCCAGAATCAAAACAGTAAGGAAAGGATCAACTTATGAACAGTATCTTTGGCTTAAACAATATTACCTGCAAGAGAACGGCCTGTGATACGTTTAACATGTTCAGAGGTTTCTTTTACAGCTACCTTGACAGAAGGATCAGTTCCAAGAGGCTAACAGCACGAACCCTGCGCATTGCGGTGAGGCTCACAATACTTTTAGTCTTGATAGCGGCTGACCATTCTCTTGGGGCAACAAAGGCTTCATTTCAGGCCTGGCTGGCGGACGTACGGAAAGAAGCCATTGCGAGTGGCGTTTCTGAGGAAACCCTGAATCACGCTCTCAGGGACCTACAACCGATACCTCTGGTCATTAAGCGCGATCGCTCTCAGCCTGAATTCAAGCTTACTCTCGACGAATACCTAAATCGGGTGGTTACTGAAAGTAGAATCCGGGAAGGACGAAAAAAACTCCACGAGCACAGGGATCTTCTCACACGCATTTCGAAACAATATGGCGTGCAACCTGAGTTTGTTGTAGCCTTATGGGGTATTGAAACGCGTTACGGGGAGCGCACCGGCAGTTTTCCAGTCCTTGCAGCGGTGGCCACGCTCGCCTATGACGGCAGGCGCAGTAAGTATTTTCGGAGAGAGCTCCTCAACGCTCTTAAGATACTGGATGATGGCCATATTTCTGCGGAAAATATGAATGGATCATGGGCGGGGGCAATGGGCCAGGTTCAGTTTATGCCATCATCGTTTCAAAGCTATGCCGTAGACTATGACGGGGATGGCAGGATCGACATCTGGAATAATGTGGGGGATGCTCTTGCTTCTGCCGCCAATTACCTGGCCCGGTCAGGATGGGAAGGGGATCAGGGGTGGGGCCAAGAGGTACAACTGCCTAAAGGATTCAACAAGAAGCTTATAAATAGCCGTGTAAGAAAGTCTCTCAATGAATGGCAGAGAATGGGCGTTTCGGGCAAAGGATTCCCGCAAAACCCCAACTTGCAGGCATCTATAGTACAGCCGGACAGACAGGGTGGCCGCACCTTCTTAGCGTATCCCAACTATCGCGTGATTCTGAAATGGAATCGCTCAAACTTCTTTGCAGTGGCTGTAGGAATCCTTGCCGATAGGATAGGAGCCCCTTAGGCAGTTACCAAATAGATTTTGTGCAAAAAAATACCAGTTATCCGAAAATCGAGGAGCGTCTTTCATGAGAATCCTTATCGTTGATGATGAGCTTGTTAGCAGGGAGAAATTGCGAAAGATAACGGATAATTTTGGGCAATCCGTCGTGGTTGAAAATGGGGCAGATGCTCTGCGAGTTGCCACATCTCAAAATCCTCCCGACCTGATACTCCTGGACATCATAATGCCTGGGATGGACGGGTACGAAGTGTGCAAGAGGTTGAAGGCTAACAGGAGAACGTCAAATATACCGGTTATCTTCATATCGGCAAGAAGCAGAGAAGACGACGAAGCCCAAGGACTTGAACTTGGTGCAGTTGATTACATCACAAAGCCATTTAGCCAACCTATCGTAAAAACCAGGATTCGAACCCATCTCGAACTAAAGAAATACCATAATCATCTTGAGGATCTCGTGAAAGAAAGAAATAGCGAATTGATAATTGCCAATAAGAGGTTGAGAAAAGAAATCCATGAACGTAAAGAGGCACAAACATCTCTGCTGGTTCAGTCGCAACATTTAGAAGAGGTCAATACCGCCCTGAAGGTTCTATTGAAGCAGCGGGAAGATGACAAGAAAGCGCTGGAGGAAGCGGTTGTGTCGAATGTGAAGGAATTGATCTACCCCTATATTGAAAGACTCAAACAGTGCAGACCAGGAGAAAATCAAAAAACACTTCTCGACATCCTGGAATCCAATTTAAACAATATCGTATCCCCTTTCATCAATAAAATTTCATCAAAAATTCTAAATTTCACCCCAATGGAAATCAAGATTGCCAATCTTGTCAGGGAGGGAAGGACAAACAAGGAAATCGCAGCCGTGTTGTTTCTCTCAATCAATACTGTCTTGGTTCACCGTCATCATATCAGGACCAAACTTGGCATAAAAAATAGAAAAACCAACCTGAGATCCCACCTATTAAGCCTCAACAATTAGTTAGTTTAGCTAACTAAAATCTAACTATTCTATAAACTTGACTTCTTTAGAATAATTTGCAATAATATGCTTAGGATAGAGATAATCACAAATAGAATGCTTTAAATATAGACCCTTGAAAAATGTTCATCCTTGGCCAAGGTTAAAAACAGGGGAGCTTTTCATCAGGACTAAAACCCCTATTTTGAAGCCAGATAATTTGAGACGTAGGGATGAAAGCCAATAAAGTAATAAAAATATCTGTAAAAAAGGATGCTACCTTGAAGCCGTCTTCTTCTTACGTAGATGTAGAAGAGAGAAATGCGTTTTCAGGAAAAGATGTCTCCTTAGAGCCCGTTTCAGAAAGAGAATACGCCCCCACTCCCTGGTTGTTTCAGCATGAAGACCTGACTCGTGCCCTGGAAAATGCCAGGCTGATCGATGAAGAATCCCTGAAAAATAGACTCAACCATATTCATTTTATGGATGGACATCTTCTCGTCCAGCTACGTCATCCCAAGTACAAAGACAGCGTGATTGTAAAGGCCAGACCTGGTCCTTGCCTTGGTTCTGAATTGGTCTGCCACTTTGCAGATGAAAACTTGACAGGAGTAGATCTCAAGAAATATCAATTCCTCAATCTTATTATAGACGATGGACAATCGGTGATATTTGTCCCGGCTGTCTTAAACAGGATGGATAAAGACGATTTCTCCGTCCAATTACCGCAGGAAGGCTACGCTGTTGAAGAACGTCAGACAAAAAGGTATCTCTGCGAAGGAGTAGATGCCGAGTTGGTACAGGACGGACGCTTAATAAAGGGGGAATTGCTCGATTTCAGTGCCAAAGGGTTCTGTGTCGGTATGCCCCGCATGCCTTCCCGTACCTTTGACTGGTCACATACGGACGTGCTGACCATGTTGTACTTGAGGAGAGACCAGCAGCTCTTGTTTTCCAGCCTTTGTTTCTGTATGCGTCAGCATGAAAGCCCATTCTTCACGGAGGTTGTACTGGCACCTTCCGAGGATCAGACCAAACGGTCTGATAGACAGCAGACCAGAAATCCTGCAGGGAATGTCTTCACGGCACCTGTTATCATTTTTACGCATCCCTTCTTTGGGAAGAGGATACAACTCGATGTTTCGGATATCTCTACATCAGGCTTTTCTGTGCTTGAAAAGATGGATGAGGGGCTACTCATACAGGGGATGATAGTCCCTGAGCTAACGATTGAGTTTGCGGGCGCCATAAGGATAGAATGTTCTGCCCAGGTCATTTACCGCCTGGAAGAAACTGGAAAAGGGGTTCGATCAGGCTTTGCAATTCTCGACATGGATATCGATTGTTACACCCGCCTGGTCCATATCTTGGCCAATTCAATAGATGCCTATTCCCGTATTTCCAATAAGGTCGATATGGATGCGCTGTGGGAGTTCTTTTTCGAAACAGGGTTTATTTATCCCAAGAAGTACGATCTTATCCAATCTCAAAAGGAAAATTTTAAGGAAACTTATCGGAGCCTCTATAATGATAACCCGGAGATTGCCAGGCATTTTGTCTATCAGAAAAACGGACGGCTCTTTGCTCATATTTCGATGGTGAGGGCCTATGAGCGTGCCTGGATGATCCATCACCATGCAGCCAGGAGCGTGGAAGGAAGAAGGGCCGGCTTTGCAGTGTTGAAGCAGATCGTACTGTATCTGAATGATATGCATCGCCTTCCCTCCACAAAAATGGATCATATGATGGTTTACTTCCGTCCTGAGAACAAGTTTCCAGATAGAGTATTTGGTGGATTTGCCAGGTCCAAAGAGAATATTGGGGTCTGTTCCATGGATCTTTTTTGTTATCTGCCCTATCCGGGCCTTTCAATCAAAACCAAGCTCCCGAAGGGATGGTCCCTTAATGAGTGCTCGGCAATGAATCTGTGGGAATTGAATCTCTTTTACCGCAACTGTTCAGGGGGACTCTTTATGGATGCCATGGGCCTTGCCCAAAAAAGCCGTAGCGGGAAATCTCTTGAGGAAGCATATAGCCGCCTCGGTTTTTTGAGGAAATGGAGGGCATATTCCCTCAAATACGAGGAAGAACTTGAGGCCGTCCTGATCGTTAACCAATCAGATTTCGGCTTCAATCTTTCTGAGCTGCTAAATGGCATCAAGGTCTTCCTAATAAATCCTGAGCCTTTGTCCTGGGCTATTTTATCAACGGCCATTGGGCAGTTGCTTAGAGAACACCGTATGGAAAAAAGTCCTATACTGTTTTATCCGTTCGACTATGTTAAAGCCAAGGATATACCTTATGAAAAACAGTATCAGCTGTGGATCTATGATGCCCGTTTCGTTGACCAATTTGTGCAATATATGAAAAGAAAATTCAGGATAAAGGACTGGTAGGATGCCCTTTAAAGGGCTAAATTGGTTTTAACCAGAAGGCCATCACGAATAGATGACTATCTTGCCCCGGATGTTGCAGAAATGATCTGCGGTTCCCGTAAAATTGCCTCTTTTTGTCCCGCTGTTAGCGTAAAACTGCCAAATGAATGATCTATGGCCAATTCATCCTTCTTTTCAGAGGGAATGAAGTCCCAAC
>JAOZQV010000117.1 GCA_029932035.1 Deltaproteobacteria bacterium
GGGGCATCGGATCCCTGCATGGTACTGCCAGGAATGCGGAGCGGTCCAGGTGGCCAAAGAAGCGCCGATAAACTGTAACTCATGCCAGAGTCGTAATCTTGTTCAGGAAACAGACGTGCTTGACACATGGTTCAGTTCAGCCCTGTGGCCATTTTCCACATTAGGCTGGCCTGACTCTACCCCCGAACTCAAGACTTTCTACCCGACCGCTGCCCTTGTGACCGGGTTTGACATCCTCTTCTTCTGGGTGGCCCGGATGATGATGATGGGTATCCACTTCATGGGAGATATCCCCTTTAAGGATGTCTATATCCATGCCCTGGTCAGGGATGCAGAAGGGAAAAAAATGAGTAAATCAAAGGGGAATGTCATCGATCCCCTTGAGATCATGGACCAGTTCGGCACAGACGCCTTTCGTTTTACCTTGGCAGCCTTGGCGGCCCAGGGGAGGGATATCAAGCTCTCTGAAGAGACGATCTTAGGTTATCGCCACTTTGTAAATAAGATATGGAATGCTGCTCGATTTGCCCTGATGAACTTGGACGAAAACAAAGACCCGAAACATGATGAAAGGGCCTACTCCCTGGCCGACCGCTGGATTTTGACAAGACTCGGGCAGGTCAGCGCGGAGGTGGCCCGGGCCATAGAAGCGTATCAGTTTAATGAGGCCGCGGGTCACTGTTATCAGTTTATCTGGCACGAGTTGTGTGACTGGTATCTTGAGATGGCCAAGCAAGAGCTATATGGTGAGGATGGGGTCTCAAAAGAGACTGCAATGGCCGTTGTTCAAGAGGCGCTCATGGTCGCCTTAAAACTGCTTCACCCCTTTATGCCCTTTATAACCGAGGAAATATGGCAAAGGCTCCCCGGAACAGATGGAAGCATTATGACTGCCCGTTTTCCTGACGTTTCAGATTTTTTGCGAGATGAAGATGCCTTAAAAGAGATGAATCTGTTGATGGGGGTTATCGCAGCGATACGCAACATCCGTGGAGAGATGAACATATCCCCTTCAAAAAATGTGAGCCTGATCATCGATGCAAAAAATGAACGGGATGAGGAAATCTTAGAGCGGAATCTGGCCTACATTCAGACACTCGCCAAGGTGGATAGTTCATCCATCGGTTCAGGCCTCCCAAAGCCGGATAAATCGGCAACCGCGATATTCGAAGAGACCTCGGTTCACGTTCTTCTCGAGGGGCTGATAGACTTTGAGGAAGAGAAAAAAAGGATAAGAAAGGCGATCAATAAAATTGAAAAAGAGATGGCAGCCTCGAACAAAAAGCTCTCAAACAAGGGGTTTTTAGAAAAGGCGCCGGCCGAAATCGTAGCAGATGTAAGACTCAAATTTGAAGGCTTCTCCACAAAACTCTCAAAGCTCAAACAGAATCTCTCATTCCTGGAGACCATTGATGATTGTTGAAGCGGCGCGTAAATCCGGATTGATCGGGAATCATTGCCCAATGGCAGCACGTATGATTAGGCTGGCCCTTGAGGAAGACATAGGGCCCGGGGATGCAAC
This sequence comes from Deltaproteobacteria bacterium, assembly GCA_029932035.1. GTDB lineage: Bacteria > Desulfobacterota > DSM-4660 > Desulfatiglandales > Desulfatiglandaceae > Desulfacyla. The sequence continues at coordinate 1,523 of JAOZQV010000117.1, forward strand.
TACGGACGCTATTGTAGACCCGGATCTGAGGGGAGAGGCATATCTTATTGCCCGGGAGGAATTAGTCTTAGCCGGGATGGCGGTATTCAAGGGCGTTTTTCTGGAAGATGGCGCTGAAACAGAGTTTGAAGAATATTATGGTGATGGCGACCTCGTACCCCCTGAAACGAGGGTCTGTCTTATAAGTGGTCGATTATCGTCCATTTTGCGAGCTGAAAGGACGGCCCTCAACTTCCTCCAGCGGATGAGTGGGATCGCAACCTTGACACGCCGGTATGTGGAAAGGGTACGACCTGCCAAGGTCAGGATCTTGGACACAAGGAAGACGGCGCCCGGTCTCCGGTGGTTTGATAAATATGCGGTCAGGATAGGCGGGGGCGCCAATCACCGCTTTGGGCTGTCTGATGGGATACTGATAAAGGACAATCATATTGCAGCGGCCGGTTCCATTTCCATCGCCCTAAGCCTTGCAAAAAGAAATGCCCCGCATACCCTGAAAATCGAGGTGGAGGTAGAAAACTTAGCCGGGGTGGAAGAGGCCTGTCGGGCCGGCGCAGACATTATCCTCCTTGACAATATGGGCACCGAAGAATTGAGGAAGGCAGTTAAACTCGTAAACGGTTCGGCCATGACCGAGGCCTCGGGCGGCATTACCTTAGATACAGTCGAAGATATCGCCAGGACCGGTGTGGATATGATTTCCGTGGGAGCCCTTACCCACTCGGCCAAGGCCGCTGATTTCAGTCTCGAGATTCAATCCAAATGACTGTTCCTGCCATTGATATGAATGGGGTCTGGTTTTCCTATGATAGAACCCCAATCCTCGAAGACGTCACCCTCACATTGAAACAGGGCGACTTTTTAGGAATCATCGGTCCAAACGGGGGAGGGAAGACAACACTCCTTAAACTCCTCTTGGGGGTGCTAAAACCCGATAGAGGGACAATCAAGATCCTCGGTGAAGCGCCTCACGATGCCAATCACCGCGTTGGATACGTGCCCCAGAACACCGACCTGAATATCACCTTTCCGATCTCCGTCATGGAAGTAGCCCTGATGGGCAGATTGTCCCGATCCCGTATCGGGAAACGATATTCCCGCAACGACCGTACAAAGGTTGAAGAGTCACTAAAGAAGACAGGGATATGGAACCATCGGCATTCCCCGATCGGCAGGCTCTCAGGCGGACAGAGGCAGAGGGTTTTTATTGCCAGGGCCCTTGCCACCGACCCGGAGATCCTCTTATTAGATGAACCGACCGCCAGCGTAGACCCGGAGTTTGAAATGGACCTGTTTGATTTTTTACGAGAGCTGAACAAAAAGGTAACCATCGTGGCCATCACCCATGATGTCGGGGTAATATCCAGAAATGTAAAATCAGTGGCCTGTGTTAACAAGTCCTTAATATACCATGAAGAAGGACAAATCACGGCAGAGATGATTGATATGGCTTATCAATGCCCGGTCGATCTGATCGCCCACGGAATACCTCACAGGGTACTTCCCACCCATAGGGAGAAATAAAGAGATGTGGGAAGCCTTGCAGTTTGATTTTATGAGAAATGCACTGTTGGCGGGTGTTCTTGTCAGCATCTCGTGCGGTATCATCGGAAGCCTCGTTGTAGTCAACCGGATCGTCTTTATTTCAGGGGGTATTGCCCACGCCGCCTTTGGCGGGATCGGCTTGGCATTTTTTTTAGGGTTTTCTCCATCATTGGGGGCTGCACTCTTTGCAGTCGGGGTCTCCATCATCATGGGCGCGGTCAGTTTCAAGAGCAAGCACAGGGCAGATACTATCATCGGGGTCTTGTGGGCAATAGGCATGGCCCTCGGTATCATACTGATCGATCTGACACCGGGCTATCATGTTGACCTGATGAGCTACCTCTTCGGAAGTATCCTGACTGTGCCGGGATCGGACATCTGGATCATAATCCTGTTAAACTTAGGCATACTCCTTACGGTAATTATCTTCTACAAAGAATTCATTGCCATGTCTTACGACGAAGAATTCGCTTTTATCGTAGGTATCCCGGTAAAACCGCTATATTTCGTTCTACTTGGAATGACGGCCCTCGCAGTAGTCATGACCATACAGGTTGTCGGTCTAATCCTAATCATTGCTCTCTTAACCATCCCACCCTACATTGCAGAAAAATACACTAAGTCATTAGGCGGAATGATGACGCTCTCATCGATCTTAGGCATCTTTTTTACACTTGGGGGCCTGTGGCTCTCCTATAGCTATGACCTTACATCCGGAGCCACTATTATCCTGGTTGCCGGAGTAGGGTTTTTTATTTTTCAGGCCGTTGGCCTATTGAAAGGGAGAGGAGGAATAACCCGGTGAGTTTGGATATCTTTTCCCCCATAAAAAGAGTTAAAAAAAGAGGAAAGGCGAAAGATAACTTTGATAAGGTAATAGATATCATTGAAAAATTTGCGCCAAGGGAACATCTGTCTGAGAGGGAGGCCTTTTATTATAATTATAGGATGATGGAACAGTATAAGCGACCTCTTTTGGGGCTTCTCGAAACAGCATCTCAGATCAGCCTGCTCAAGAGCGACCAGGAAGCGCATGCCCGCAAGCTATTTCCGAGGCTGAAGGCATTCTATGATGTGAATGGAAAATTAACCATGGAAGAGGCGGCCGAAGACGTCAGCCTTGTCAGGAGATTCCACAATTTTTTCACGCTTTTTTATGGCAGGAAAGACCTTTCAGGCGACGATATAAGAGACTGGTTGAGTAGATGAAGACAGTGGAAATATTCAGCCCCGCCAATGACACATTCAGGACATTCTTGAAACTCACAAAGGTCAGGGGTATCAAGAAACATCGGATGGCCCTTCTTTCCGGTCGCAGGCAGACTGAAGAAGTCTTGAAGGAATTCCCTGACAGATGCACAGGCGTGGTCTTTTCCGAAGACCAATCGCTACCTTCTGCGGCAGAAACCGGCGATATCCAATGTTATCGTCTCAGCCGGGAGCTTTTTCGCCAACTCGATCTCTTTGGCACAGACCACCCTGTTTTGATCGTCAGGTTCGGGATTTTTCCACCATTTGTTGACGAAGAAGGCCCTCCTGGCTGCACGCTTTGCATCCCATTTCAAGACCCGGCCAATGTGGGATCGGTGATCAGGGTGGCCGCGGGATTAGGTGTATCAAGGGTAGTCCTCCTGCAAGAGGCAGCCCATCCCTTCCACCCTAAATCGGTCCGGGTCGCAGGGAGCAATATCTTCAGAGTGCCCATACTTGAAGGCCCCCCGTTAAAACAACTTGCAACAGCCGGGGCGCCGCTGATTACGCTCTCGCCAAGGGGAGAAGACATCGCTGGATACCAATTTCCCGCAAACTTTTGTCTAATTCCAGGACTTGAAGGCCCCGGGATACCAAAATGCTTGGAACGGGCCACCGCACTCGCCATCCCCATGAAAAATGGAGTGGAATCCCTCAATGCGGCCATGGCAACAGGGATAGTGCTTTATCTGTGGCAGAGAGGATTGGACCACGAATTGAATGTTGAATTTAGGAGATCAAGAAGATGAAAGACGAAAAAAGAATGCTCGCACTCATATTGGAAAAAGACGAGACAGTAGTGGCGTCAATCGACAATACCCTGCAAAGCAGGTCATATTCAGTAACAGCCCTATCCAAACAAGAGGAGGCCCTCAATCTCTTGCAGGAGAGGGTTTTTCAATTGGCCGTTGTAGGCAACACTGAAGATGGCGCTTCTGTTTTTGAGATTATGAAAGAAATCGTGGCAGTATCCCCGATGACCTCTATGATACTGGTCACAAATCTTTCGGAAGAGGAAGTTGATGAAAAGGCAGAAGGCTACGGAATTTTAGGACATATAGGGAGGACCGTTCCGTCAGGAGACCTTGTTCAACTCCTTGACAGTCTTGAAAAAATCCTCGGAGCTCTTTAACCGGGAGCGTCTCTTTGTTCTTGCCCAAAAACATTGAAACCCCGCAAACATCCCCACATAAAATAAACAATCGGCACGAGAAGAGGAAAAACCTACAAATCTCGTGCCGCTTTCTGTCCTTGCGGACCATCCTAACCCTAACGTTGCATAAAATTTGAGTTCAAAACGCTTTAGATTAGGTCAGCAAGGGACGATGGGCCGTTTTCAAGGATGAAAGCGTATTGAACATACGGTGAGGTCTTGAAAATGGACCAGCGTTTCTTGATGGCCTGATATAGAGCGAGCGTAGCGTTTTTGGCCCGAAGATTTATTCAACGTTAGGGTATATACTACTCTTCAGGATTAACCTGGGGGTTGTACTCGCTTTTCAGCTTGCTGACCTCGACTTCTTCAGATATCCCCCACCAACCCTGTTCCGCGGATTTCTCCCCGGTCTCGATTGTTGGACTCTTATAACCGAACCAACTGTATCCGAGATGCGCCCAGTTCTTATACATGGTACTATGCTCCCAGTACCCGGACTCCTTAGCTGCAGCGCCACAACCGGCCAAAAAGAGCCCAATTAAAAGCAATACGCCTATTTTTTTCATCTTTTCTATCTCCTTAATCCCTAAAATTTAAAAGTTACGGCTAAACCCGCCGGCCCCTTCTTCGAAGTGAGAAGGTGAAGGTCAAGCCGGTCTCTAAACCCTTTTCGAAAATCATCCCTCACCTTCCTGTTCCACTTGTGGGTCACATTCACAGCGCTGTAGATATTTCCTGTATACCATCCTACTTCAAAAAACGCCAGGATGCCACCTAAAACGTTGTGGTCCTGATGAAACGATTCTATCGTAGCCCAAATAAAAAGGCCATTCAAGAGAAACGCGACGATGGCGTCTTTGTACCGTGACACATAAGCGTGTCCCAGACCGGGGAGAATGCCCGCCATGACACCAGCATATACAGGGTCTTTGTATGGGAGCAGTTCCCCTTTGACGCTTTCTGCTGAAAGATATTTAGCGCTGTCATAAAGAAGGCTCGCCCTCTCCACCTTTTTGAAATCTTTAGATGCCTCCCGCCATTTGTTCTCCTGCATCCTGGTCCATCCAAGCCGGTAACGGGCTGCGTTTTTTAACTGCCGGGAGGGATATCGCTCCAATACCTGCCCAAAGTAGTATGTCGCCTCGTCTGATGCTCCCTGCTCATAGTAGGACTCACCGATTAAGAAGAGCGCCTTTCCGGCAAAAGGACTGTTTGGGTCATCCCCGACAGTCCGCAAAAAAACCTTCCTCGCGTTTTTATATCGGCCATCCTTGAGATAACAGATGCCGATCAAATGACGAGCCAGAGAGACTCGCCTCTCTTTAGGGAAAAAATATATAAATCGATCAAACTCACTGATTGCCCGGCCATATTCACCCTTCTCCATATAGGATTGCGCGAAATCAAACTGCTCATCACTATCGATTATTAGTTGCCCAGAAAGAGCAGAAGATACACACACTAAAAGGATGCCCAAGCCTGCGATCACGCAAGACAAGACCTTAATTCTAATCTTGCCCATCTTTAGAATACCACCAAAAATCATTATTTTCAACCGGATCAAGGATCTTGAGTCGTCCATTACGCCTCACAACGGGAGAAACAGACCCTTCGTCTCCTTCGTGGATCAGACGATCAACGGTCATGGCCCACCCCACAAAAAAACCGTGCTTCTTAAATGCCTGTACACTGTAGGAAGAGCAGGATGGATCGCTCGGGCACCTGTCCCCATCCACTGCTGAGATGTGCTTCCAGACAGATGAAACAAACCAGGCGCCTATGTTAATGTCAGATTCATTCCTGTTGGCCGAACTATCCGTTTTGATCTCAGCTATTCCGGGTCCGGAGTTCTCACCGCACAAACCGTGGTTGAGATTCGGAAAACTGCTGAATAGGGCAAGAAAGAGAATAACCTTGCCTAACAGGGATAAGAAGGTGGATCGAAAATTGAATACAAACTGCGTTAACGATCTCTCGAATAGGCACATAAGTTAATTGATACGGGAATCCCAGTTTTTAGACAACTGAGCGTTTTTTGCGAATTGTCCATTATGCAAAAACCAGACCTAACTCGGCTGGTTGCGAGCCGCCTTTATTTGACACTAACGAACTGCCGCAAATAAGTCAAGATGTTCACAATAACTTATTAACTTACGCTTATTTCTTGACGTTATACGATTTTCCCTATATTCTCTCTTTTGATCTGATTAGAATTTGGAAATTTGTGTAACCTGGGGAAGTCTGAAGGCGGAGTTTATCACTCAACAATTCGACCACTTAACAAGGTCGGTAATTACAAGGAGAAACTAAATGGCCTGGGACTGGGATAAACTGCAACAACAGAAAAAAAGGGGGTCAGGCGGCGCCCCTGGCGCCCCTCCCTCCATGGAGGAGGTCTTTGAAAAGATCAAGGGTGTAAGGAAGAAATTTCCCGGCGGGACGTGGCTCATTATTATCGTGGTTATCCTCCTTTTCTTTGGCTCAAGCTGTTTTTATACAGTGGCGGTTGATGAGGTGGGGGTTATCCAGAGATTTGGGAAATACGTAAGGACCACACAACCGGGGTTGAATTTCAAGCTGCCGAGAGGAATAGAAAAGGTAACCAAGGTAAAGATCAAATATGTGTTTAAGGAGGAATTCGGGTTCCGGACCCTCAAGGCCGGTGTGCGAACACGGTATGCATCAAGCTCCTCATACGTAAACGAGTCCCTTATGTTAACCGGGGACCTCAACGTGGCCCTTGTACCCTGGATTGTGCAATACCGGATAAAAAACCCTTTCAATTATCTGTTTAAGGTTCGTAACGTCAGGGCCACTTTCAGGGATCTGGCTGAGTCCAGCATGCGTTTGGTCGTAGGGGACAGCAGTGTCAATGAGGTCATAAGCAAGCGTGAAGAACTTGCTATCAAGGCCAAGGGCCTGCTGCAAAAAGTCTTGGATGAGGCCCAAACCGGCATTAAAGTTGTTGCAGTGGAGATGAAAAAGACCAATGTACCTGAGCCGGTTCAGCCCTCCTTTAATGAAGTTAACCAGGCGGTTCAGGAGAAGGAGAGGATGATCTATCAGGCCAAGGAGGCATATAATAAGGTTATTCCCGCAGCCAAGGGAAACGCGGAAAAGACCATTAAGGCCGCAGAGGGGTATGCCATGGACCGTGTTAATCGGGCAAAGGGTGATGCAGCAAGATTCCTTGACCAGTACAACGCCTATGCAAAGGCCGAGAATGTCACCCGCAGGCGTCTGTATTTAGAGGCTATGGAAAAGATCTTACCAAAGCTTGGAAACAAATATATAGTAGACGCTGAACAGAAAAATCTTCTCCCATTGCTCACCCTCGGGAACCCAGAAGGAGGGAAAAAATGAAATTAAAACTCCTGCTCATTCCGGCAATTATAATACTGATCGCTATTTTCTCAGGGGCCTATATAATAGAGGAAACCGAGCAAGTGATAATTACCCAGTTCGGTAAGGCGATTGGAAAGCCAAAAAAAGATCCGGGCCTCTATTTTAAGATCCCGGTTGTCCAGCAGGCCAACTTTTTCCCCAAGAACCTGCTTGAATGGGATGGGGATCCAGGACAGGTCCCCACCTTGGACAAAACCTATATCTATGTGGACACATTTGCGCGATGGAAGATAGTAAACCCCTTGAAGTTCTTCCAGACGGTCAACAACGTGATGGGGGCCCAGGCCCGCTTGGATGATATCATTGACCCTGCGGTCAGAAACTTCATCACCTCTTATCCCCTCATAGAAACGGTCAGGAATACCAACCGGGAATTGGATATAGATGAGGCGGCAGGCGCAGGCCATGCCGACGAAGAGAGACCCTTAGGCGAGGTCAAAACGGGAAGAGAAAAGATCACCCAGGGGATCATGGCGCAGGCCCAGCCCAAGTTAGTGGCTTTCGGCATAGAGTTGGTGGATGTGCAGATAAAGCGGCTAAACTATGTGGAGCAGGTACGCAAGTCGGTTTACGGGAGGATGATTGCCGAAAGAAAGCAGATTGCCCAGAAATTCCGCTCAGAAGGGGAGGGCGAGGCCCGTATAATCGAGGGCAACCGGGAAAAGGAGCTGAAGAGAATCACCTCCGAGGCATATAAGATTGCTCAGGAGAAAATGGGTAAGGCGGATGCCGAATCTACCATGATCTATGCCCAGGCCTATAATCAGGGCCCCGAATTTTACTCCTTTGTAAAATCGTTGGATGTCTATCAAAAAACCATGGATAAGGAAAGCTCGCTTCTCCTTTCAACCGATTCTGACTTCCTGCAATTCTTCAAGAGTTACAAGTAAATTGAAGTGACTAAAATGTCTAAAGTGAGCTAAAGTGCCTAAAGTTGCAAAGGAAAACAACAAAACAACTTAAAATCTTTGCGTCTTTGCGTCTTTGCGTGAGACCTTTTTTCGGTCCCGGTCTATCCGGGTTGGGAGCCACAAAATGGTAAGAACAGAGATATCA
>JAOZQV010000483.1 GCA_029932035.1 Deltaproteobacteria bacterium
GTCCTTAAAAGGCTTGGGCTGCAAAACGAAGGTGAACTTCAAGAATTATTAAAAACTTTTTCAGAAGGGCATAACATTATCTTTTCAGCAAAAACTCCTTCTTTAAAAATAGTCGAACAAGACCCAGACGATAATAAGTTCATTGAATGCGCTGTTGCCTTAGAATGTTCACATATAATCTCTGGAGATAAACATTTAAAATCGGTTAAAAACTATATGGGAATTGAAATCGTCAATCCCAAAAAATTTCTCATACAATTTGAGACTATTATGCGGTAACTACGGGGTTTGTGGGAACCCCGGAGTCAGTCATTGCCTTCTGGAATTTCTGCCAAAATTTATTGAAATCATCAAATTTCTGTGTCATTTGATGACCACGCTCGGCAAAAGTATTTTAGGTATTGGGAGTCACCGATGATACAAAAGATTGTCGTAAAAAAGAATTTAGATCAAAATAATTCGATTAATGATGATCTAAAATTCTGGCTAAGTAAATCTCCTGAAGAACGCGTTTCAACCGTAGAATATTTGAGAAAGCAGTATCATGGAAGTACAGCAAGACTTCAAAGAGCTGTTAAAGTTATTCAACGCTCATAAGGTAGAATATGTGATTGTGGGTGGTTACGCACTTGCATTTCATGGTTCACCACGATATACGGGCGATATCGATATTTTAGTCAAGCCTGACGAAGAAAATGCACAGAGAGTGTTAGAGGCACTGGAAAAGTTCGGGTTCGGATCTGTTGGGATAGAAAAATCTGACTTTATGTATCAGAATAACGTTGTACAGCTTGGCGTTCCTCCAGTGCGCATTGATATTATTACGTCGATTTCCGGAGTTTCCCTTGATGAAGCCTTTGCAGGGACGTTAGAAGGAAAGTATGGAGATATCCCCGTTTTATATATTGGTCGTGATCAGTTCATTAGGAATAAAAGAGCCATTGGGAGGCTAAAAGACCTTTCTGACTTAGAAGCCCTTGGCGAGGAATGAGAAAACGAAGCGATGTTGAACGAAATTAAGAATGACAACCACTTAACCCCCCAGCTACTTTAACCGCTAACAAAATATGAAGGAGGAAGCTATGGAAAGAATAGAGGCTATTATTGCGCGCGAGATCTTGGACTCACGAGGTAATCCCACTGTGGAGGTGGACGTCGGATTGAGCGATGGCGGTTTTGGCAGGGCGGCCGTGCCCTCCGGTGCATCCACCGGCAAGTATGAGGCAGTGGAATTGCGAGACAAAAGGAAAAAACGCTATGGGGGAAAGGGGGTTGAGCAGGCAGTGAAAAATGTAAACGGACTCATTGCCCCCGCGCTTCTCGATATGGACGCGACTGATCAGCGTCTCATTGATAAGACCCTTATCGAATTGGACGGGACACGCAATAAGGCGAAGTTGGGGGCCAATGCCATATTAGGGGTTTCCCTGGCCGTTGCAAGGGCTGCTGCCGACTCTCTTTTTATGCCTCTCTACCGATATATCGGGGGAACCAATGCATGTCGTATCCCCATGCCTATGATGAACATCCTAAACGGAGGCGCCCATGCGGCAAATAACGTGGATCTGCAGGAATTCATGATTATGCCGATTGCTGGTAAGACCTTTAAGGATGCCTTAAGGATTGGTGCGGAGGTCTTCCACGCCTTGGCCGGTGTTTTGAAAGAAAAAGGTTTTTCCACTGCGGTAGGTGATGAAGGGGGTTTTGCTCCGGACCTGAAATCTGATGAAGCGGCTATAAAGATGATTCTGGCTGGGATAAAGGCGGCAGGGTACAAGCCTGGCAAGGACGTGGTTCTCGCCTTGGATCCGGCCGCTTCTGAATTCTACGAGAAAGGTAAATATGTCTTCAAAAAGTCCGATCAATCGGTCAGAAACGGTGAGGAGATGATACAATTTTATGGGGAATGGGTGGATCGTTATCCGATTTATTCCATAGAAGACGGTCTCGATGAAAATGACTGGAAGCACTGGAAGCTAATGACAGAAAAATCGGGAGATCGTATCCAGATTGTTGGTGACGATCTCTTTGTCACAAACACCCGGCGGATTGCAAGGGGGATCAAGGAAAAATCGGCCAATGCGGTGCTGATCAAACTGAACCAGATAGGGACCCTGACAGAAACCCTTGAGGCGGTGCAGATGACACACAGGGCTGGGTGGAATGCGGTTATCTCACACAGATCAGGAGAAACAGAGGATTCATTCATTGCAGATCTGGCTGTAGCAACCGGAACCGGACAGATAAAAACCGGTTCTTTGTGTCGATCGGAAAGGATATGCAAGTACAACCAGCTCTTGAGGATAGAGGAGGAGTTAGGGGAGGCCGCCGAGTTCCATTGGATTGATGATTGATGATTGACGATTGATCAATCAGGCCCGGTCCAGCGGAGGACATAAGGACAATAATTAGGCCTCTGACTTTTTGTGAACCTATGAATAAATGAATATTGACGGATGGCGATGTCAAGTTTAGGTGATGGGAGTTAATTTGTTGGGTTCGAATGCGTTCAGCCGTGTAACAATCAACAAACGTCAATCGCCAATCCAAGGGGATTATCTATGGCTTATGATGCGAGTAAGGACCAGGTGTTGGACACCTGGGAAAATGAGGAGACAGGGCTTCAAATATC
>JAOZQV010000484.1 GCA_029932035.1 Deltaproteobacteria bacterium
TTTTCTCTTACCCCCCGATTGCTGACATCTGACCGGAAAGTGAACCGCAATGCTCTGAGACCAACCCGTGGGCACGGGGTTTATTATCAGCAGCTTTCAAGAAGATTTGCGCCAGGTCATTGTCGGAAGCGCCCGCCCGCATCGGCGTCTTAAGGTCTATCTCTCGATCGGAAAGAAGGCAGGGTCTCAGGTGCCCGCTTGCCGTTAGCCTGAGGCGATTGCATACCTGGCAGAAATGGTGGGTCAGAGGGCTGATGAATCCGATCTCTCCGGGCGCCCCTTGAAGCCTGAAACGGTCCGTGGGGCCATCAATTTCCGTGTTCAGAACCCGGACCAGCTTTCCCAGTCTGATGATTTGCTCTTTAACAGCGGAGTTTGGCACATGGTGCAATTGTGTACCCTGATCGGCAAACCCGCCCGGCATATATTCAATAAACCTGATATGATATGGATGATCCAGTGACAACCTGGCAAAATCAACAATTTCATCATCATTGATGCCTTGCATCACCACCATGTTTATCTTTATGGGATTTAAACCGAGTTTCTCTGCCGACCGTATCCCATCCCAGACCTTTTCAAAGCCATCATAGCCTGTTATTTTCCTATATCTCTCACGGTGCAGGGTATCCAAGCTGATATTGATCCTCTTCATGCCTGCTGCTTTGATCTTATCTAAGTTTTCTTTCAGATAAATCCCGTTGGTGGTCATGGAGATATCTTTGAGGCCCGGTAGGTTAGCGAGGGTGGGAAGGAGCTGGAACAAGCCCTTTCGTATAAGGGGTTCACCCCCTGTCAGGCGGATTTTATTCACACCCAAGTTGACGGCAATGGTAGCCAGGCGGAGAATCTCTTCATAGGTAAGAATATCCTCATGTCTCAGCTTGGCAAGGCCATCACGGGGCATGCAATAGAGGCATCGGAGATTGCAACGGTCTGTGATGGATATACGCAGGTAGTTGAGATACCGGTTATATTTATCGATCAGGCTTGGTAGAACGGTTTCCATTGAAATAACTCTATGTTTCAGGTAAAAATTACGAATTCAGGGATTCAGGGATTCAGGAATTCCTCAATTCTGCGTTAATGCCTTGCGCGAATGCCCTTTTCAATATATAAATCCGTGATGAGAGTCAATGATAATTCCTGCTTATATCGGATTTTGAGGAATAGATATGGAAAAAACAGTACTCCTGAGAAAAACGGACGGAATTGCCCTTGTTGCCCTGAACCGCCCTGAGGCCTACAATTCATTTGATCTGGATATGGTACGGTTGGTAACTGAGGTTGTAGATGACGGAGACGGGATGAATAGAGCGGTTGAACTGATCCGGGGGGTTAAAAAGGGATCTCTCAGCTCCTTTGCTGCTTCGAAGAAGCTGATAACCGATTCCTTCAACACCCCATTTGAAACCCAATTAGAAAATGAGCGAAATCTCTTATCCTGGGCCGCGGATCAACCCGATGGAAGGGAAGGGATAGCCGCCTTTTTGGAAAAGAGAAAGCCGGTTTTCGGCAAACTCTAAAGAAATCATGTACAGCGCATATTTTGGTCTTAATGAAAACCCCTTTTCTCTCACACCTGATCCCCGCTTTCTCTTCATGAGCCAGCGTCATCGTGAGGCGTTGGCTCATCTTCTGTTCGGGGTGGGTGAGAGGGGTGGCTTTGTTCTCTTGACCGGCGAGGTGGGGACTGGCAAAACCACCCTGTGCCGTAGTCTGTTGGAGCAGGTCCCCGAGGGCGTGGAGGTAGCTCTGGTCCTGAATCCAAAACAGACAGCCCTGGAGTTAGTTGCCTCCCTCTGCGATGAGTTAAATGTTTCATATCCACCCGCCACAGAAAGCCTCAAGGTACTGATCGACCTGCTTAACCTCCATCTTCTAAAAATTCATGCCAACGGCCGTCGAACAGTGCTGATTATCGACGAGGCCCAGAACCTGAGCACCGATGTATTAGAGCAGGTCCGTTTATTGACCAATCTTGAAACTACTACACAAAAACTCTTGCAGATACTCCTTATAGGCCAACCAGAACTGCAGACCAAGATGGCACGACCTGAGCTGCGTCAGTTAGGTCAGCGGATCACGGCCCGCTATCATTTGACTCCCTTATTGCTGAATGAAACGGCCGCCTATATCCAGCATCGTTTGGAGGTTGCAGGCTGTAAGAGAGAGTTGTTCAGTAAGGGAACTCTCCATTTGGCACACAGGCTGTCCGGGGGCGTCCCCCGGGTTATCAACACCATCTGCGATCGGGCGCTACTTGGCGCCTATGCCAAACAGCGCGACCGCGTTAACAAGCGGTTAGTACGCAAGGCCGCATCGGAAGTAATCGGTCCGGGACTTATATTGCGGCCCCGCAGGCTGTTTGGATGGGCGGTTGCCTTCTTGGCGCTTCTACTTTTGGGCGCGGGCTGGCAATTTTTAGGTTGGCCGATTATTCTTAAACAGGCGATTGTGACAGAGGAAGAATTACCCAAGTCTGTCCCAGCCATTGGCCCATTGGATGTGGAGGTGCAAGCCACATCCCCGGAAAGCCTAAAAACAAGTGTGACCTCTGATAACTCAGACGACGCGGAAACGGAGGATGCAGGTGATGCTGCCACTCTATTTGGTGATTTATTGGAGT
>JAOZQV010000485.1 GCA_029932035.1 Deltaproteobacteria bacterium
GGCGTTGTCACGAGAAAGAGAAGACCGTCGAAGCCTTTCAGCTTTCTGTAAAACCCGAGGTAATCTTTGCCTTTGTTGGCAGTATCTTTCTCCTCCAGAAGAAGCGGTTCAAAACAGGACTCATGATCAACCAACAGGGTCAGCGCTCGATGGCCGGTACCGGTTTTAAGGGCGTATTCCAAAAGAGTTATTTCCTGACGGGTCATGGGGTCTATCATCTTTTTGGAGTCATTTGTTCCAAGAAGCAGATCGGAAAGATGAAATTCTCTGACCTTGAGGTCGCATTCTTTTGCCATAGCATCGACAATGCTGATTCCCGTCCGGATATCAGAACACCCCACTAACAGACGCAGGCCATGGATTTGGCCGTTGAGATTAGCGCAGACATTGGCCAGTTTCCCAAACTTCTTTTTGTCCTGCGGCCTCAAGGGAAGATCTTTGATGGATATCTGAGGCAAATAGGTTCGTCCAAAGGAATTGAGATCGAACATACTGGCAGCCTGCCACCCTGCGGCCTCCTCAATGTCAGCGGAATTCAAGAGAACCTTTGATTTGCCATTTTTAGCCATGGCGTTAGTGATGGCCGTGAACATGGCATTCTTGATCAATCCACCGCTGAAAATATAGTTTCTGGCAAGAGATTTGAAATCTACATCCCTGCTGAGGGAAACGCTGGGTGGCACCAGGGCCTTCCATATTCTTTCCCGCTGGGTTTCATCTGGGAGGAAAAAGGGGACCTTCATAGTGATCCGTCGGTCCAGGGACGGGTCCAGTTCGACAACCCTGTTGGTTGCCATAATGGTGATGCAATCCGTTTTTTCAATCTCAATCAGAAGGGTTCGACTATCCGATGAATTGGCGTGAAATATTTCATCGCACTCATCAAAAAAAACAATCCCGTCACATAGTTTGGCCTCTTTGAATAAGTATTTTATCAAATCTTCAGAAGAAGCATTCATGTTTGATGCATGCTCTATGTTGACGGAAAGGAGCTCTTTTTTGAGGCTGGTGGCCACGGCATGGGCCAGCATGGTCTTCCCCGTCCCGGACGGTCCGTGGAACAGAAATGTCAGCCCTGTGCCGTATCCATAGAATTCGTCGACTAAGGCCCTTGCTTTCTTTGATCTGTTATTGGAATAGTCTCTGGCCAGTTTAAAGACCTTTTCCTTGACCCTGTCCGGAAGGATCACCTGGTCCGGGGGGATCGTACTCCTGTCTCTGGAAATACACTGAAGATCCACATCATAGATGTTGTTGTCTCCGATCAGATATCGGACAATCCGTTCGTGTAGATACACATAGACGTCGAGTATATTGGTGGTATTGTCGTAGTTGGTCCAGGGCACTAGGATTTCCTGTTTGATCAAAGTCGAACCAACGCTGAAATATTTTCGACTCGTTATCTGCTCCCGGTAGTCCGGGTGGATAATCGAAAGAACGGCTCCGATACTCATCCCCCCATCCTGCCGGTCATGGGGATCTAAGTCCGATTTCTCATAAAAATCTCTGAAGGTTTTGCCTGTATTATTGGCTATAAGCAAGGCAAGGGCGCTCCGCTCGAACTCATCCAGGTCATAAGACCCGCAGAATTCTTCAAAATGAAGCTCTATTCCCTGCTCAAGGGATTTCTTTACCCTCTGCCGGGCTCTCGCCTCAAGGCTTTTCAATAATATGACTATCTCATCATGGCTGACTTCCCCTTCTGAGATATCAAGAAAGGACAAATCGGGCTGCCCGAGCCTATTCTCACGCCTTCGGAAGTGAAGGGATTTACGTCGACCCCCAGACTGAGCAAGAGTGTTCCCCCCGAGAAGATAAGCCTTTGCCAACCTGAGCCTTGATATATATTCCAGGGCTTCAAGGTGCTCGATGTTGTCAGTGAAGGCCTCCCTGTCCCTTTTACCATCAAGCTCCAACGGAGAGGGTAAAGCCGCTTTGACCGGCGTAGGTTTCGCATCTGTTAACGCCATGTTAGCCCCTCCTTTCATCGCCAATTTGGGGTTTCAGGGGTTCCACCAGGTCGACCAGACCGAACTCTACTGCTTCGTCCGGGTTCAACCAGGTGTCCACGTCTCTCAAGAGATATTTTTCCAGATCGTCTTTGGATGCGATCTTGGAATAGCGAAGGTAGTGATCGATGATCCTTTCATGTTCCAGATCCTGCTCCTTCCGGCCTGCAAGCAGTTGGCTGTGGTTCCCCCAGGTCATGGCCGAATATCTGTGAGACAGCATGGACGTTCGTGGCGTAATAACCCTTCGGCCTTGTGTACCTGTCATGAAAACCAAGAGGGCCATGGAAGCGATCATCCCGATCCCGGTTGTGAAGATGGGGAGCCGGGACCATTCCATAATATCTATCATCGCAAAACCTGCCGGACATGACCCGCCCGATGAATTGATAATCATTTGAATGTGATCTATTTTCCCGGAGATGTTGTACTCGATAATCTCTTTGCAGACGCTTTCCGAAGTCCCGTCATCAATCGATCCGGATACATAAATTATCCCATAATCGCTTAATCCTCTTTCCTTCTTTCCACTTTCCTCACTCATGGTTTTCTCCTCCATCCTCAATGATTTTAAAAGGTTGAATTCCATTTGACCCACGACTTATTTGTTGGTAGCAT
>JAOZQV010000486.1 GCA_029932035.1 Deltaproteobacteria bacterium
CTGGATCCGCCTACCAACAAAGACCCTGGAGACCGATTTGAGCCTGGAAGAAGTGGAAAAGCAATTCATCATTTCCATTTTGAAAAAAAACGATTGGAATCGGCTCGCAGCGGCCAATGAGTTAAAAATCCATAAAACCACATTATTCCGCAAGATTAAAAAGCTTGGCATTCAACTTCCCGATCAAGACGGCCGCTCGTCCAGGAACAGTTAGAGTGGCAGCCTTGCAATCAGAGAAGAGATATTGGGTAGCTTTTTTGCTTCTGCCCCCTGACCTCCGTCGTTCATCCTTTCACCTTAATACACCCTAAGCATTTGAAAAGACACACTAAAAATGTCATGAGCGCCGAACTGCTTTTTGTGGCATGAATTATGCTGATATAGAACAGTGAAAGCAGCATAATCAATAAACCATAAACAAAAAAGGAGAATACCATGGCTGAAAATGACAAGAGAAAAGAGATGACCACCGATACCCACAAACCTGCTCGTCCCTTAAAATTTTTCAAGGACAAAGAAAACTGCGGCTGGCTCTGCGATAAGGACATTGACCCTACTAAGGATTTCCGGGAACAGGGTTGCTGGAGTTGTGACGAGATGGCATTTCCCGATGGCGGGCGCTGAACCAACATCTTGTGGTATCCTCGAAAACCTGGTAGATCATCCTGTCTAAGGATGGTCCGCCAGGATGTACAGAGAACAAAGCCTTGTCGAAACAAGAATACACAAAAGATGGCCAATCAGCCGCAGTGGTAACCAAAGAGGCCCTGGAAATTGCTCGAAAGGGCCGGTTAGAGGAGGCCATAACGGCATTCGCTACTGCCATCAAACTGGACCCGAGCCGCTTTAAAACATACAGGTTCAGAGGAATAGCCTATGCCAGGTTGGGACTCCATGTATTGGCCATCAAAGATTTTGATGTCGCTATTCAGCACGATCCTGACTGCGCTGGCTGTTATTACGAACGGGGAACAGCAAGAATGCTTTCCGGCCAATTTGAAGATGCTTTGAAGGATTTTTCTAATTGTCTCCATCTGGATCGTGAGCATGCTCCAGCATATTCATCTCGTGCCGGGGTCTTCATTAGAAAGGGCCTCTATCGGGAAGCATTGGAGGATATCGGGGCTGCGCTATTGCTCAAACCGCAAAATTCCGGTTATCTGCATAACCGGGCAGTGATCCTGACTGCCTTAGGGCGTTATGGCGAGGCAATACGGGATTATATGCGTGTTATAGAGTTAAGCCCAAGAAGCGCGGGCTCCTATAATAATTTAGCCTGGATCCTTACCACGGCAAAGGACCCTGCATATCGCGACTGCCGAAAGGCAATAACTTATGCAGGCAAAGCGCTGGAAATTGGCAGTAACGGGGCCTGGATGGATACCCTTGCTACTGCTCATGCGGAGTGTGGTGAGTTTGAAAAGGCGGTGAGCATTGAGACATTAGCCTATAAATTATCCAGTCCGCCCAATAAAAATTTTAGTAAGCGACTCGAAATCTACAAAAGCGGCAAAACGTATGCAGAATGGAGGGATTCACATATTGCCTGCGCGAAGCATGCGCCAGGTCAGGCTTTGAAATGATAATTGGACCAAGGCAGGAAATAGGGGAGGTTTTTTTTGACGCAGCAGACCGGGAGCAGCATTGAAGCAGGACCGGACCCTTGTAGCCGGTTAGCCCTGATTTCCACACCGTGGCCGTTCTTTGACCGTCCATCAGTTCAGATGGGCACCCTCAAGGCCTTTCTCATTCAGCGGCATCCGGATATTCGTGTAGACACCCATCATGTTTATCTAAAAATTGCCGCTGTCCTGGGATATCCGCTCTACCGGATAATCAGCGAACGGTCATGGATTGCGGAATGCCCTTACGCAGCCCTGCTCCATCCGGATCGAATGGAAAACCTGGTCCGGTTTTGGAACCGAAAGGTCCAAGGGAATCCTTTGCTTGCGTCTCATGATTTCAGAGAACTCTGCCCCCGGATTGAGGCCATTTCCCTTTCCATTCTGGACAAAGAACCCTGGGACCGGTACTCCCTGCTCGGGTTCTCCATATGTCTATCTCAATTAACCAGTTCCCTCTATTTCATCCGGGAGATTAAACGTCGCGCCCCAGGAGTCCCGATTGTAGTCGGGGGTTCCGCATGTGCCGGGACCCTGGGAGAAAGCCTTCTCAGAACCGTGCCCCAGATCGACTACGTCATTCGCGGCGAGGGAGAACTGCCCTTGCTGCAATTGATGAAGGGGATCATGGCCCATCGTGATCAGTCTCAATTAATGGACATACCAGGTCTTATTTGCAGAGATAACTCACAGGCCGGAGATGCATATCAACAGATCCCCAATCTGGACGAACTCCCCATTCCCGACTACTCCGATTACTTCCGTGACCTGGAATCCTTGGGGTCCCGGCACGCCTTCCTGCCCAGACTTCCCATGGAAATATCACGGGGGTGCTGGTGGAACAAAGGAGCGCAATCGAAGGGCGGAGGGGGATGTGCCTTCTGCAATCTCAACCTCCAGTGGAACGGGTACCGTCAAAAAAGCCGGGAGAGGACGGTTCTGGAAATCGACACATTGATCAAACGCCATCAACTTCTCTCCATAAACTTCATGGACAATCTCCT
>JAOZQV010000487.1 GCA_029932035.1 Deltaproteobacteria bacterium
TATGACATCGGCGCCGCCATAGAGTGGGAGATTGGTGGTTTTTCCGTGAAAGGGGTGACCATGGCCTGAGGGAGCAATGGTGAAGAAGGTCAGTTTGACGAACCATACAACTTCTATGGAATGCAGTTTGGCTACACCGTGGATTTTGATCTCGGGGAAGGCAACTACCGGCTGATTGTGGACACCACCAGCAGTGATTTCAGCAATGTGGCTGGTACGAAAAAAGAACGGCTGAGTTGCGCCATGATCTCTTTTGACCAGCAGTTAGGGGAGATCTTTGGGGTCTGGATCCGGTTCGGATGGCAGGATGACGAGGCGGCCATTGATTATAAGGATATATATTCCGGCGGCCTGAACATCAACGGTAAGCTGTGGGATCGCGACGCTGATAACATCGGGATAGGATGTGCCCACCTGAGGGGCGGCAACTTAGACGTGGACCACACGGACGTATTCGAGATCTACGGCCGGTTCGCCCTGAATGACATCTTCGCCATTACAGGAGACGTACAGTACATGAAGGACTCCATGAAGGTAGGTGACAGTCCCGACGGCTGGATTTTCGGCCTGCGGATGACAGCGGAATTTTAGTGCGGGGCCAAAAATCAAACAAGGTCTTACCCGCCTGAGACACCAGTGCGGTTGTTCACCAAGTTGGTTTGTCCCTTGACCTTGGAGTTTCTCTCCTGTACTCTTTTTGAAAATGATAATCGTAACTGCTCAGGTAGATAGGCTGCAATTAGACAACCTGAATAGTTGCCAAATGAATGGTAGCGCATTGTGAAAAGGGAAACAACAGCCCCGAATCTTGCTCCCGAAACAATCAACTGGGACCGATTAATCCTGGGTATGAAGAAGACCACAAAGGAGTTTGTCGAAAATGTGCTCGAAAACATCATCGAATCGATTGTGATTACAAACTTAGACGGCTACTTAGTCTTCTTCAATAAGTATTCTGAGGAAATGTTCGGCTACCAGGCCGATGAGGTGCTTAATCGTCATATCGTCATCTTGGGGGCCAAGGATCCTGATGTGCTGAGCCATATTCAACGGAATGAAACTTTCAACGGCGAAATCACCTTAAGGACAAAGGGCGGGAAGCTCTTTCCCTCCCATGTGCGCTGTGTCCCCCTGCGCGATGAACAGGACCAGCCGATTGCCATGGTGGGCGTTGCCAGGGATCTGACACGGGAAAAGGAGAAGGAACGGATAGACAGAGAGATTGCTCGTCTTGAGGCCTTTAATAAGAATATTATCGCTTCGTTGAACGACGGGATACAGATTATTAACCTTGAAGGGATAATCACCTTTGTCAACAAACGTTTGGAGGCGCTTTTAGAGTATGAATCCGGTGAACTTATCGGGATGCATTACTCGGGGGTGGTTTTTGAGGAAGGGCACCCACTTTTTCAAGGGTTGATTGAGGATAAGGGCCATTCCCCGGGGAAATCCACCTTTGAAACCAGCTTTCTTTCCAAATCGGGAAAAAAGATCCGCTTCTGGGTAAATGCTTCCCCCCTTGTGGAGTGCTCCATACCAGTGGGAATCATTGTTGTTGTGACTGATATCTCAGAGATTCAAAGTTTAAAGGAAGAGTTATTTCAATCTGAGAAAATGTCCTTGGTGGGCACCCTGGCCAGTGAGGTGGCCCATGAAATTAATAATCCGTTGGGCGGGTTGATAATGAGTGTGCAGATGCTCTTAGAGGATATTGATGCAGGAGAACTGGATCTCCGGATGGCTGTTGAAGAACTCAAGGAAATCGAGGATGATGCCCGTCGCTGCAAGAAAATCACGCAGAAACTGCTCGACTTTTCAAGACGTGTGCCTGAAGAACGAAGGCGTCTTGACCTTACTGCGGTCATTGAAGATGCCCTGCTATTGGTTCAGCGACAGGCAGAGCTTGAGGACATCTCTTTTACCAAACTCTATGACGATAAGCTTCCCACTGTTCAGATCAATTCCAATCGCATCCAGCAGGTGATCATTAACATGGTCAAGAACGCACGAGATGCCATGCCCGAAGGGGGCCGGATTTGCCTATCGACTTCGGTGGTCGATACTCGAGATCGAGGTCAGCGGGTACGGATCTCCATCTCGGATACAGGCCCCGGCATATCCCCTCAGATCGCCGACAGTCTCTTCAATCCCTTTGTAACCACCAAGAAAGGGAGCAAGGGGACCGGGCTCGGGTTGGCCGTAAGCAAGCGCATTGTGGAGGAACACGGGGGCCACATTACCCTTGAAAGTCGATCCCAGGGAGGCGCCATGTTTCATATTGATTTGCCGGCGGCCAAGGGGAAGGATATGGAGGAGGCCGGGTGAAGGAAGAGATACGAATCCTTGTGGTGGACGATGAAAAATCGATCCGCAAACGCTGCATCCGCCTTTTGTCCAGACAGGGTTATCAGGCGGTAGGGGTGGCGGACAGTATGACTGCGCTGGAAATGATCCAGGGCAAACGAACCCGGTTTGATATCATGCTTATAGACATCCGTATGCCCGGAATGGATGGAATTGAACTCCTTGAGAAGGTCAAAGACCTCGATCCATCTGTGGAGATTATCATGATGACAGGCTATGCCACAGTGGATACGGCAGTCAAGGCCATGAAAATGGGCGCCTA
>JAOZQV010000488.1 GCA_029932035.1 Deltaproteobacteria bacterium
TGAGACTATCATACAAAGCATTTCAAGTGCTGGGACCATCTTGCCTCTATGATAGTTGCTCATATCCGTCAGGAAGACAGTCTTCGTGATATTGATATAACTCTCAATGCCCATGCCAGCAAATTGTACCACATTGGTATCAAACAATGCCCTAAATCCACGCTTGCCGATGCCAACGAACTTCGCGATTACCGCATATACGAAGAATTTGCCAAAACCTTGATGCACCGCGCCCGGCGTGAGTATGTGTCTCAGCCCAGTTTATTTTCCCAGTAAAATCCCAGGATAAATTCCTGGTGAAAAGGGTGGGATTGCCTGTTCTATAGTTTCCCGCATTTGGCGTGAGAAACCATCCCATAATCAGTCCCCAATATAGTCCTCGGGATAATAACCTGTGCGGCGATGGGTCAGGCAATTTCTGGAGAGGATGCGGTTGATGGTGGTAATGGAAGGTAAAGGTCGGATTCCCTTCTGCTCCAGGACATGGGAGATGGCTTGAGCTCCATAAGAGAGTCCCCTATTGTAGAGATGGAGCCGTTCCATTACAACGATCTCTTCGATTTCCATAGGGGTATAGAGGTCCATAGGTTGATTTCAAGGCAACAGAAAGATCCTGTTGCCATCAAAGAGGGCTAGGTCAAAATGGAGATAAGTGGCCTTGAGCCTATAATAGGCAATGATCTGATCTATGAAAAAAGCGAGGTCATCAGTGATGGAAAAGACGGTTTTGCAGGAATCACAGCCTATGAGATAGAAGATTCCCTGGTTGTACGCCTTGATAGCCGTTTGCTTACAGCAGTAATGGAATGGGTATATTTTCATGATCATGTGTCACCGAGTTTATTGTCGAAGATGGAGTTATTGAGGACGTGCTGTTTGAGGAAGTTTTCATCTATGGTATCAACGCCTTGGACAGCGGCCCTGATGAGGGCCTGGATCGCCAGCTGGTTAATGACCCTTGGGAGACCCTTAGCCAGATGAAAGATCATCTGGATGGCATTATCGGCGAGCAGTTCTTTGGGTCCTTCGGCACGTTCCAGATGAAAGTGGATATAGTTGCGGGCGTCATCGATGGTAAACCCCCTGAGGTTATGGGAAAAGGCAATACGCTGCCTGAGGGCCTCATTCTGGGGCTCTCTGATGCGCAGGGCGAGTCGTTGGGACCCCGAAAGGATGAAAGAGAATCTGTCTTCGGAATCCATGTTGAAGTTGGCAAGCAGTCTGAGCAACTCGAGAAGCTGGTCTGACAGGCCATCTCCGTCGTCAAAGATGATAATGGGGTGTTTCCCGGTTCGTTCTTCATATTGAGCCAGGAATGCGCTGATGGCATCAAAAAGATCCGCCTGGTGATAAAGGACAGGCAACGTAAGGATACGAGAGAGACTTCTGAGGAATCCTGTGGGGGTAATGCGGAGGTTAAAGAGATAAAAGACCTCAAAGCGGCGATCATCAATATCGTCTTTAAATCGCCTCAGGCTGATGCTTTTCCCGACACCAGGAGGGCCGTAGAGCAGCGCAATACCACGTGTTTCCAGCCATAAATGGAGACCATCGATAAGTTCCTGCTGAGCTTTTGCGTCGAACATTTTTGATGCCCACATATACTTGGTGAAGGGGAGTTTGGAGAAACCGAAGTAGGATTTGAGATGGAGTCTTTGTTGGCTCATGATGTTCCTCCCATCAGTTTTGTCTGGATGTGATTGAGGTAAAAGCTGATGTGGAGATTCTTGGGTTCAACGGCCAGGAGATCATCAAGGACACGCTTGAGCCGGTCCGGATCAAAAGGGCCAAAGGTTTGAAAGAACGCTGTTGCCTCTTTCTCATCAAAGACTTCCTTTGAGACATGCTCACGAAGGATATGGAGGAAGGTTTCAAGTGTTTGGTTGTTTCTGGTGCTTTTGCCATTTGCAGGAGTGATTTTTATCTTTGCCTTATGTTGGTGTGTGAGCCATCTAAGATAATCGGTTTTTTCTCCCGGGTTCTGATCTTGCTGCAAGGCAAGCAGTTGCCTGGGAGCACGGTTGGGTGCTATCTGAAGAGGTTTGGCCCGCTGTCTGAAAACCCCATCCAGATAGATCTCGATTTGATCGAGTCTGTCAGGATCATATCGGACCTCGACCCTTTTTTTAGCCAAGGCGGGTGACACTTTGTACCGCCGGTTAAAGAGTTGAATGACACCGGTTTTATCCGGAGTCCTGTTTTCCCGCCACAAGAACGCTATCCGGAGTTTTTCTTCATCGATGTATTGGATACGGGAAGCATCGTTTGTCCATCGTTGTTTGGGGGTCATCCCGATCTCGGCATGTTTGCGAAGGTTGTATTCTTCTTTGATCCATGCGAGGAAGGCCTCGTTGAGTTGATGGAGAGTGATAATGTCTGATGCCTTGACCTCGGCGATAAAATGATTGACACAAAAGCGGTTGAAGGCCTCGATCTTGCCGTGTCCCATTGGGCGATAAGGTCTTGTATGGATGGGGTGATGGATACCGAGTTCGGCGCAGACAATCTTCATATGGTTAGACTTGAAGACCATGCCGTTATCATAATAGACGCGATCCGGTTTCCCGTAGCGCTGTAAAGAGCGTTTAAAGACCAGCTCAAGGGCGGGGAGATCGCCCTTGAAGA
>JAOZQV010000489.1 GCA_029932035.1 Deltaproteobacteria bacterium
AAAACCGATGACGGTACCTTCCAGCACCTTCGGGTGGGTAAAAAGGACCTCTTCAATTTCTCTCGGATAGACATTTTCGCCGCCGGTGATGATCATGTCCTTCAATCGGTCCACAATATAGAGATACCCATCCTTGTCAATGTTACCAATATCCCCGCTCCGGAACCATTCATCCCAAAAGGAAGACTCTGTTTCTTCCGGCCTGTTCAGATATCCCTTCATGATGTTTCGGCCACGGATGCAAATTTCACCTTCTTCACCATGCTCCAGGACATTTCCTCCCAGGTCTCTGATCTGGATTTCCGTGGTTCCGACTGCTGTCCCAACAGATCCTATCACATGGCGATGGTAGTGATTGTAGGTGACCATGGAGGCACTCTCCGTCATACCATAGGCTTCGTGAATGTCCAGGCCGGTCCGTTTTTTCCACTGGCGCACCACCTCCGCCGCCATGCTTGCTGCCGCTGAAAAGCAGTATCGAACAGACCCAAGTTTTTCTTTCAGATTCTTTAAGGTCAAGAGGCGGACGTATACGGTAGGCACGGCGAAGAGCTTGGTCACGCGCCCTTTGGACAGAATCTCCAGGACTTGATCCATATCAAAGGCGGGGATCAGTTCAATACACCCACCGCTCAAGATGGTCGAGTTCATGATGTGCATCTGTCCAAAAACGTGGTTAAAGGGAAGGAAACATAACGCGCAATCATTTGCCGTAGATCGTTCATTGAAGACCACAGACTGTATTGCGGTTTGAATGTTTTCATGGCTGAGCATGACGCCTTTAGGTTCCCCTGTGGTTCCTCCGGTAAAGAGGATAGCGGCTGTATCTCCCCTGTCCCGCTCCACAGCCCGGAATAAAGGGGACCCCATCTTCAGCAAAGACTCAAAATCCAGGTCACCACCAGGGCAAATGATTTTTTTCAGCACACCCGATTCCCGCATCCCATTCAAGCCATCTCTTTTTTCCTCAGAGGTGAAAATAACCTTTGGAACGGATTCCTTGATTAAGAAGTCGAGCTCATCACGCGTGAGGGTGCTGGGTAGGGTTACAGCCACTGCCCCGACCTTTATGGCGCCGAAATAGATGGCCAACCACTGACCTGAGTTGGGAGCGCAAAGCCCGACGTGGTCTCCCGGCCCGACTCCCAATTTCAAAAGAGCCGTGGCAACACGGTTCGCGTGTTCGTTAAACCGGGAGTAAGGGATGACTGACGAACCCTCCCTGATCATGGGTCGTTCCGGAAAGAAAAAAGCGGAATGTTCCAGGTTTTTCGCTATATTCATTGCTTAGGCTCCATTATCGGACGGGGAACATTTCTTCTTTGGGAATCCTTTATTAAGCGAAATGGGCTTCCCGGCGCCTGTATTCTTTGATGAATCCCTGGGAAAAGCGATCTCGACCAAGGATGAGGTCGATAGCTGTAATGGTTGACTTCACTTTTGCTGCATCTACGGTGGGGCAGGTCACACCTGCCCCAATGGCCAATGCCAAAAAGGACTTATTCACCAACGGCCTATCGGGCAGGCCAAAGGAGATATTGCTCGCACCAAGGGTCTGGTTTACACCCAGTTCCTTCTTGACCCTCTGAATGGTTTCGAGCGTCACCAGCCCTGCCTGATCATCTGATCCCAAGGATAGTGCAAGGCAGTCAATAATGATGTCTTCGCGAGGAATTCCAATAACCTCAGCACGCTCAACAATTTTATGCGCAATTTCCAATCTTTTTCCGGTCGTCTTCGGTATTCCTTTATCACCGATCGTGAGTCCTATTACTGCCGCCCCATATTCTTTGACCAGAGGCAATACTTCGCTCAAGGATTTTTCTTCACCGGAAACAGAATTGACAATGGCCTTCCCTTCATAAATCTTCAGGGTCTCTTCTATAGTGGCGGGGTTGTTGATATCGATGCAAAGCGGTACATCCACAACGCCCATGATGGCTTCAACAGCTTTGGGGAGAACCTCGATTTCATTTACTCCTGATGCCGCTACATTTACATCAAGGATATGAGCTCCTGACTCCACTTGCGCTATGGCCTCCCGGCGGACCACATCAAGATCCCCTACTCTTAAAGCCTCTGACAGTTTCTTTTTGCCTGTGGGGTTGATGCGTTCGCCGATCATGATAGTAGGTCTTTTGTCGCTAATGATGACTTCCATCTTTGCACTATATATTTTGGTTTCCATCCAGAGAATCCCCTATGCCCCGATCCATTTATTGGTAAGACTGACCCCTGCCACGGCGTCCTTGCCGATGGCATCCGCTCCTGAAAACTCCCTGACATCTTCAGAAATCTGCCCCCCACCCAGCATGATCTTCACTTTGTCTCTCAGGCCAGCTTCCCGAATCGCATCAACCGTTTTTTTCATGGAATCATAGGCCAGGGTCAACAGACCGCTCATGCCCACCACCTGGGGCTGAAACTCTTTGATCCCGTTTACAAATTTCTCTGGTGGGGTGTCTATGCCGACGTCCAGAACTTCATAACCGTTTACCTCAAGCAGAAAGACAACCATATCCTTTCCGATGTCATGGATGTCGCCTTCTACGGTTCCTATGAGTACCCGGCCTTTTTTCTCAGTGATCCTCTCGCCCTTTATATGGGGTTTCACCAGTTCGGAAA
>JAOZQV010000490.1 GCA_029932035.1 Deltaproteobacteria bacterium
TCCCCAACCTGCTTCAACTCACTGTTTTCGTTATTTTTTAGAGACAGGTGAATTCCGAGTTGTCACGCTGAATGAGGTGAAAAATTCGTAGGAACACGAAATTTTGTGTTCCTACATAAACCCGTGGAGGATCATCTTTACTGTGATCCTGAATACCCAATAGAGGCATGCGCCTCATGGTTTTCAAAAACCGCCTGAGAATTTGACGTATAGATATGTCAGGATTAGGGCCAAATGGCGGCTATTTCCATTATATTACAGCATGTTAAGTCCCAGCCATAGGCTGTCACATCCTTTCTGAAAAACACTTGCCTCCATGCAGCCCAATACCACAGATATTGTAGTCCTTTTCTTATTGACCCCCAAGACCGTTTTACCTATACTCATTTTTTGAAAAGTGAGTTCTTATCAGCAGATTCAATGTGCCATCTGTCAAGCGCTTTCGGTTTAAACTGTTCACTTCTGTTCTTAGTTGATGTTGTTTTTTAAGATTTTGGTTCCGGGGAACGACAATTCTGACTCTGAGTCCTTGGTGACCCTTGGTGACATTGTTCCGGTGTGACATAATCGATACCGGAATGATAGTTCTCCCTATTGTTGCAGAGAAAGTAGCGGTCAAAATATTGAATTCTATGATCGAGATCTAAAATACGTTTTGGGTATTGTGGAGCTGTTTTGGTAGCTGCAAATAACGACTCTACAAAAGGACTATCATTGAGTGTCCGCGGTCGGGTGAACAACTGAGACATGTGGTGATCTTTAAACATCCATGGAATCAGTAGCCCCCGTGAACGGTGATCTTTTGTTTTTCTTGCTCCCCTTAATATTGAACCCATCAGAAGGGTTTTTCAGATCAATATTTTTGAGATTAGCTTTCCGTTCATTTGGAGTCTCTACGCATAAGGGACTGAATTTGCAATTCACTAAATAGGGGCCTTGGAAATAAAAGATGACCGATACTGTTTACACTGAGTACGTGCTGATCGAAAATGACGCGGATTTAAAGAATATAATCCCGGAGCTTCAAGGGGAAGCTGCCATAGGTGTGGACCTTGAAGCGGACTCCATGTTCCACTATCAGGAAAAGGTCTGCCTTGTTCAGATCTCCACACAGAGGCTGAACCTGTTGATCGATCCGCTCTCGGTTGCGGACCTGTCTCCTCTGACGCCTGTTTTTGCTGACCCCCGGATCAGAAAGATCTTGCACGGCTCAGACTATGATATCCGTTCCCTGTACAGGGACTTTGGTATCGAGGTCCATTCGCTGTTTGATACACAGATTGCCGCAAGATTTTTAGGGCTCAGGGAAACCAGCCTTGCCAGCCTACTCTACGAGAAGTTTCATGTTTCGAGCGACAAGAAATATCAGAAAAGGGACTGGTCTCAAAGACCCCTCCCAGCACCCATGCTTCAATATGGTGTTCAGGATACCTGCCATCTTCTTTTATTAGCCGGTATTCTTGAGAGAGAGTTAATGGAAAAGGACCGGCTTTTTTGTGTGGAAGAAGAGTGTGAACTGCTAACCGGCGTTCGCCCGAATTCATCAAAAAAATCGCCGTTCTTTCCCGGTTTTAAAGGCGCGGCAAAGCTCGATCCAAGAAGTCTTGCTGTACTTGAAAAGGTCTTGGCGCTTCGAGATCAGTTGGCGAGGCGCCGGGATTGTCCTTATTTCAAAGTATTAGGCAATAAACCGATTATGGAGATTGCCCGAATCAAACCGGTGACCAAGACCGAGCTTGCAGGGATTAAAGATCTCAGCCTTAAACAGATAGACCGTATGGGGGGGGCTATCATTAAACAGGTCAGGAAAGGGTTGAATCTCCCTGATGACGCCCTCCCCGTGTACCCTAAAAAATCATGGCAGAGGCTGAGATCAAAAGAGACGGCCCGTGTAAAGGTATTAAAAAGCTGGCGTGAACGGGTAGGCGGGAAGTGGGGAGTCGATCCTTCTGTGGTTTGCACAAATGCTCAAATACAGGCGATTGCTATCGCAAACCCGGGGAAACCTGAGGAGATGGAAGATATCAAAGGGGTTAGAAAATGGCAGATTAAACTTTTTGCCCCCGATATTTGCAATCTTCTTCAGGAAACCGGTTGATAAACAGAATGGAGTGGGGTTATGGCATTACATGAAAAAGACAGTATAAAGCCGAATCTTTTGGACGATCTTTATGCGTCGTCAGACCTTTCTGTCAGGATGCCCAAGTATAAGTTTCCCGAAGACGAGCAAAACCCTCGCCACGTTCGTCAGGTAGTGCATGATGAGTTGATGTTAGATGGCAACTCGCGCCAGAATCTGGCCACCTTCTGCTCAACCTGGGTGGAGCCCGAGGTCCACCAACTCATGGACGAGTGTATCGACAAGAACATGATTGACAAGGATGAGTATCCCCAATCGGCTGAGATTGAATCGCGTTGTGTGCATATGTTAGCGGACTTGTGGAACTCGCCTGAGGCCGTCAACACCATAGGGTGCTCCACCACCGGCTCCAGTGAGGCCGCCATGTTAGGGGGGATGGCTATGAAATGGCGGTGGCGGGAAAAGATGCGGGCACAGGGCAAGCCAACGGACAAACCTAATATGATATGTGGTCCAGTCCAGATCTGCTGGCACAAGTTTG
>JAOZQV010000118.1 GCA_029932035.1 Deltaproteobacteria bacterium
TGGCCGATTCAAAGCTTGTGCGTGTCCTGGTAGATGGTTTTTCAAATAGGATGCCGATCACCCTGTTCCGGAGAACGTCGAGGGTTTTTCGCTCCTTGATGGCCTCCTTTAAAATTCGCGCCCTCTCAAAGATTGCAAACAGGTCTTCTGAGGTCAAATCGTTTGCTGTCAGGAATGAGCGTGCCATTTAATGCCTCCGTGTCAAGTGCCTAAAGTTAACTAAAGTCAAGAGCAGTGTTTGATATGCTGTTTCGTAAGCGTTCACAGGTTCAGGGTTAGGGACAAGAACTTAACTTTGAACGCGTACACTGTTTCCATAATAATCGAATTCAGGATAAATTTCAATTGATTATTTATTTTTCACTCCTGAAGTGGCCATTTCTCTCTTTGACACACATGGTCTCTTTGACATATATTCTAACGAGGGTAATTGAGACAGCCTTTGTTACTTTACTACTCAACTACTCAACCACTCAACTATTTGACGATCTCTATAGTGATAGATTCAGGAGTGTCCTTTGACTGCACCATCCGAGAATATGCCCAGCGAGTATAAAGCCTCTGAGGATGAGATCGCTAAGCTGATCGATATTATTGAAGAGGTGGCCAAGGGGAACTATTCAAACGATATCATGGAGTTTACCAAGCCCGGCCATTCCGAAATGATTCAAAGGATTGCCGAGGCCATCGGGATGATGATGGTCAGGGTGGAGGCAAGGGAAGTTCGCTTGGAACAACTGGTCAGGAATCTCCGGGACCTGAACAGATTATTAGAGAAGAACACCACACAGACAGTGATGGCAATCGCCCATGCCCTTGGAGCGAGGGACAAGTATACCGAAGGGCATGGATACCGGGTATCGGTTTATTCTGAGAGGCTTGCCCGAAAGATGGGGTTACCCGAGAAAGAGGTGGAAGAGATCCGGGTCGGGGGTATGCTCCATGACATCGGGAAAATCGGATTCAGTGACCGGGTTTTCAGCGATGAGGATATCAGTTTTAGTGAGGGAATGGTTGCGGAGATCCATAAACATCCAGAAATTGGAGTAGATATTCTCAAAGGCCTGACTTTTCTTGGGCCTATCCTCGATTATGTGCATTATCACCATGAAAACCTTGATGGGACAGGCTACCCCAATGGTCTAAAGGGAGATGAAATCCCATTAGGGGCCAGGATCATTAGTGTGGCCGACTGTTTTGATGCGGTTACCACGGACAGGCCTTACCACAAAGGGATAACCATTGAGGAGGCCTTTGCCATGCTAAGAGAAATCAGCGTTAAAATGTCCCCTGAGCTTGTGGAGGCCTTTATTGAGGAGATTGAAGAGAAGGGTATTGTTTAACTAAACAGAGATTGATCAAGATAGCTAAAACCCATGGTTAGAAGCGCCGTATCATTCTCCATAACCTCTTTAATGGTCTCTTTGCCAATCTTGTACTGTTCCGCAAACCCGGTTTTTAAGACAAATTCCCGGAATAGATCTATGTTATAGCAGGCTACCATGACCTTCTGTTGTTGACGCAGGTCAAGATGCTTTGAACCGTCGCTGTTAGGGTGAAACAGGAGCCCTAACATCTTGTCGTTCATCTCGATATAAGGCACAAGTCCCTGGTCATCCCTCCATACCTCCACGGTCTGAACCTTTTTTTCCTTCACGCCCTCGCAACCCGGGGTATCTAAAAGGTAGAAAAATTCCTCCCGTGCTGTTCCGCCTCGGCTGATGCCCGAGGATCTTCCCAAGGGATACAGGCGGCAGGCCGTGGGGCGGTCATTATAAACCGTGCAGCCGTCAGGGCCTACAAAGGGGCATACCCCTTCCTCATCCCCCATCTTTATAGATAAGACAGGGAACCCGGATTTGGGGTCCAATCGGTAAAGTGTGTATCTTTCAAGGAAATCATCAGAGTGAAGGCTGAGGGCTTTCCTAATTCTGAGGATATCGTAAGGGGTCAGGGGGAGATGTTTATTCCGGCAGCAGCTATTAAAACATGAAAGCCGGTTGTGGCATGAAAAATTGAAGGTGTCGGTCAGGCCCAGCCGTTTTTCAGTGGGAGGTGGCGTATCTAAGAACATGGCATTTCCTTTCTTAGGAGGCTGTCCGAGAGGAACCCTTTTGTTTCGGGGGCCAAAAGCCAGGAAAGAAGAGGATCAAAAGGGTTTCGATGCCCGTTTTACTATCAAATGGCGATGCGTCTGTCAAACCGAGGGTTTTCTGGGCTTGAAAATGGGACCCGGGTTGTATACAATTTAAGAAAGTGATGCTGGATGCTGGTCGAAGATCCCGTTTTTAAGCGGGAATACTGAATATCCCACTTTACAGGACAAAACACTAAATACTCTCGTGAGAAGTTGAGCTATGAAGAAGGATAAATCTGAGAGTCTCGACAACAAGTTGGGTTATACCTTCAAGGATCCTGAATTGCTCATCCAGTCGTTGTGCCATTCCTCTTATGTGAATGAACAGATCGACTCAACCCTTGAAGATAACGAGAGACTTGAGTTTTTGGGTGATGCCGTGCTTGATCTGGCGATCAGCCATATTCTGATGCTCCGTTTTAAGGACGCCGCGGAGGGAGACCTGTCTAAGTTCAGGGCTACGGTGGTTGACGAAGCAGGCCTATACGAGGTTGCGCTTGGATTGGGATTGGGTGATTATCTGCTCTTGGGCAAAGGGGAAGAACAGAGTCGAGGCCGGGAAAAACCTTCCATCCTTGCCGATACAACTGAGGCGATTATCGGGGCAATCTATTTGGATGCAGGGTTTGATACAGCAATGGAAATAATAAGGGGACTCTTTTCCTCTTTGTTAGAGAGGGTGGGGACCGGGGAATTGGTCCATGATTTTAAGAGCCTGCTGCAGGAATATAGCCAGCAGAGCTGTAAAACCCTGCCGAGATACCGGCTAATAAAGGAGACCGGCCCGGCCCATGACAGGTCCTTTCAGGTGGCATTGAGTCTTAAGGGGGAGGTATTGGCTGAGGGGGAGGGAAGGAGTAAGAAGGAGGCTGAACAGAATGCGGCCCGCGAGGCCTTTTTCTATCTGAAAGAGAATTGAAACCTCTAATTATACCGATCTTTATTTCACACAGCGGCTGTCCCCATCGATGCATCTTCTGTGATCAGGAAAAGATAACCTCTCAATCGGTTCGGGCGGTTGGGAGCGATTACGTAAGGGAGGTCCTGGAGAAGGCAATAAGTTCAAAGCGGTTTGATGCAAGGCGAAACCCCGAAGTTGCCTTTTATGGCGGGACGTTTACCGGACTCCCAAAGGAACGGATGAAGGAGCTGTTAGAAGCGGTAGCTCCCTATATAAGGGATCGGCTTATCAGCTCCATAAGGGTCTCGACGAGACCCGATTTTATTGACGAAGAAAGTCTGAAAATAATGCAGGCCTTCCATGTCAGCACGGTAGAGTTGGGGGTTCAATCGTTGGATGGGGACGTCCTTTTAATGGCTCGAAGGGGACATACGGCGGGAGATGTTATAAGGGCGGTTCAAATACTGAAGAGGAGCGGGTTCAAGGTGGGTATCCAGCTCATGCCCGGTTTGCCCGGTGATTCCGAAGAGACGTTCCGCGCCACTATTGAAAAAGTCATAGGCTTAAACCCGGATATGGTTCGTCTTTATCCTGCCTTAGTCATTGAGGGAACAGGGCTTGCACGGATGTACGCGGAGGGAAGCTATCGACCCTTGACGATCGAGGAGGGGGTAAACCTTTGCGTTGATGGTGTTACCCGCTTAGAGACAAATGGAATCCCGGTTATCAGAATAGGGCTCATGAGTTCTCCATCGCTGGTCGAGGGGAGGCGGATTGTCTCAGGACCGTGGCACCCTTCCTTTGGGTTCCTGGTGCGTTCCGCCATACATCAGAAGGCGATAGAGCCTGATTTGCCGGCCCCCGGAACTGCAAAGCGTATAAAGATATTTGCTCCAGAGCGGGAAATTCCCCTGGTCAGAGGATATAAGAACCGGGGTATCAGGATAATTGAAGAGAAAACAGGCTCAGAAGTACTTGGAATAATGGTTGACGATACTCTTCCAGAAGGGAAGGTCAGGTTCGAAAAGAGATGACTTTTTTGTCGGGTTATATAGCAATTGTCGGCCCGCCCAATGTGGGTAAATCGACCCTTTTGAACCGGATTCTGGGCAAAAAATTGGCCATTGTGTCCCCTCGACCGCAGACCACCCGGAACCGCATCCTCGGGATATTTAACGGAGATGATTTTCAAATGGTGTTTATGGATACGCCCGGGATCCATCACACCAGAACGGCCCTTCACAGGAGTATGGTGGCATCTGCATTCGCGGCATTTCAGGAGGTTGATATCATAATGGTCATGATTGAGACGGGCTCTCGGGATGATCCTGAAATTTCAGGCATCTTGAATAATCTTAGAGGGATGAAGAAACCGTGCCTTCTGCTCATCAACAAGATCGATAGGGGGTCAAAGGAGAAACTCTTACCCATTATTGCGGATTATGGGAGAAGATACCCCTTTGATGCAATCATACCAATCTCGGCCTTGAAGGGAGACGGTGTACATCTGCTCCTTGACGAACTGAAATTGAGATTAGAACCCGGACCTCAATTTTTTCCTGAAGAAATGGAGACTGACCAGACGGAAAGTTTTTTGATATCAGAGGTTATTCGGGAAAAAATCTATTATCATATGAAGCAGGAATTGCCATATTCATCTGCCGTGACTGTGGAAAAAATAGATGACAATCCGAAGAAAGGACTTCTCTCCATTTCGGCCCGTATCCATGTGGAGACAGATTCTCAAAAGCGGATTTTTATTGGTAGGGGTGGGAGAATGATCAAGGCGATAGGCAGATCAGCCCGATTAGAGTTAGAGCAGATCTTCGGTGTGCGAGTTTACATCGATCTGATGGTCAGGGTAGAGAAGAATTGGAGCAGGGATGGGAGGGCCTTGAGGCGGTTAGGGTATTAGGGGCCTAAAAAAAACCAACCCCGCAATGCGAGGTTGGTTTTTTAGGAGGAAAGAGTAATTGAGTGACTCTGTTGTCTATCTGTTAATGCAAAAGACTTGCCAAAAAAGATACACCCAAGCATTTAATTTGTAACCAACTGTTTTTAATGAATATTTTTTTCAAGTCGAACAATCGAAGCCTCTTGCTGCTTCTTTCCAGAGTACAATATTTTGTACCAAAAAATGGTCTGGAATTGATTGGTCGGCATAACTGACTTAAATTATTCTATAAATATGGGTACAAAACTTTTTACCGTTAGACGATGATTTTGTACTTCTTCATTTTGTGCTGGATAAGGCTTTTTGTGATCCCCAAGCT
The DNA here is from genome assembly GCA_029932035.1 of Deltaproteobacteria bacterium. Lineage (GTDB taxonomy): Bacteria > Desulfobacterota > DSM-4660 > Desulfatiglandales > Desulfatiglandaceae > Desulfacyla. The sequence goes on from JAOZQV010000118.1 coordinate 5,312, forward strand.
CTCTGCCGCATGTGTCTGGACATTATTAGATTGGGCCAGGGCCCTTCTTACAAGCCTTTCCTCTATCTCCTCTAAAGCCTTCTGCAAAGGTACATTGGGCGGGATAAATCTCTCCACGTCAAATTCGGTTTTTGAACCGGCTAATTGCTCCGGAAGAACATCAATTGTGATTGTCTCCCCCGAAAGGAGTACTATTGCCCTCTCGATGATATTTTCCAGTTCTCTTATATTTCCGGGCCAGGAATAAGAGTAGAAGATCTTCCAGACCTCCGGGCTCAACTCTATTTTCTTTTCTTTTCCGTTGTTTTGGAATTTTTTGATAAAGTGCCTCACAAGGAGCGGAATATCATCAATTCTTTCCTGCAATGAAGGCACATCTATATGGATTACATTAAGGCGGTAGTAAAGATCCTCACGAAAAGCCCCGTTACTGACATCCTCCTGGATGTTTCTGTTTGAAGCAGAAAGGACCCGGACATCTACCTTGATGGTTCTGGTACCCCCTACCCTCTCGAATTCCATCTCCTGGAGGACTCTCAAGAGTTTTACCTGAAGAGGGGGGGGCATCTCCCCTACCTCGTCCAAAAAAAGGGTCCCCTCATCGGCCAATTCAAATCGTCCCTTTTTCATGGCCACTGCCCCTGTAAATGCCCCTTTCTCATGCCCAAAGAGCTCACTCTCTAAGAGGGTCTCTGTCAACGCGCCGCAATTGATAGAAATAAACGGCCGGTCCTTCCTTGGGCCCTGGTAGTGTATGGCCTTGGCTACCAGTTCCTTGCCAGTCCCGGAAGATCCGGTAATAAGCACGGATGCCTTTGACCGGGAGACCTTATCTATGAGGTCGTAGACCTTGAGCACCGGTTTGCTCTTGCCAATTATATTGCCATATCTGTAGCGGTCTGAAAGCGCCTCTGTCAGGAGCTTGTTTTCCTTGACAAGCCGGTAGTTCTCCAAGGCCTTTTTTATGGTTTGTTTGAGTTGTTCATTTTCAAAGGGTTTCTGGATGTAATCGTAGGCATGCTTTTTCATGGCCTCCACGGCCATTTCGATAGTCCCAAACGCGGTCATCATGATAACCGGAAGCTCCGGCTTTATTTTTTTACACTCGTCCAAAAGCTCCATCCCGCTCATCCCGGGCATTTTCATGTCCGTAATAATCAAATCAAGATCTGCCTCGCGAACCGTGGCAAGCGCTGCCTTGGCGTCATTGGCGGTGACTATCTCATACCCTTCCGCGCCCAAGAGGGCCTCAAGGACCACGAGATAGTTTTTTTCATCATCCACAATAAGGATTGTTTCCATGAGTCCTACTCCAAAATCCGAAACGCCATCCCGCTAATTGGCGGGACCGAAACGAAAATTCTCACTCCTTTGGGAGCTTGATCATAACCCTTGTTCCCGGGCCTTCTCCATGAGGAGAATCTTCCTGGTTTCTCTCCATCCATATCTCTCCCCTATGGCCTTCAATAATTTTGCTTACGATTGAAAGGCCGAGACCGCTACCAGTATCCTTGGTGCTGAAAAAGGGGTTAAAGATTTTCTTCAAGTTTTTTTCACTGATGCCGCTTCCGTTATCTGCAATGGCTACCAAATAGTAACCGTCCTCCTCCCCCACATTAACCGTAATAGCGCCCCCGTTTTCCATGGATTGGACGGCATTTACAAAGACATTAAGAAACGACCTGTACAGTAGTTGCGGGTCTGCCCTTAGTTTCAAGGAGCGCTGGTTTAGATTATTATGAAGGGAAATGCCTTTTTTATCAAGTTCAGGCTGAAGGAACAGGATGATTTTCTTGAGGATTTCGTTAAGAAAACAGTCCTGGAAGTTCGGCTCCTGGGGCCGGGCAAAGTCCAGGAACTCGGTGACAATGTTATTCAGCCTGTTTGATTCTTCTATAATTAGCCCGGTCAACTTGGTCTTGGATTCGTAGGAGTCGGGCATGGAACCCAACAGTTCTGCTGTGCTCCTGATAATTCCCAAAGGGTTTCTGATCTCATGGGAGACACCCGCAACCATTTCACCTAAGGCGGCTAAGCGTTCGGCATGGTTCAACTGATTCTCGAGCTCTCTCTGCTCTTTAGCCCTTTCATCTATGATCCTCTCCGCCTTGCGGACGATAAAGAGAAGGGCTATAAATATCATACCCATAATGAGGATAGAAAGGCCGAATATGAGATACTGAAACTTGATAAGCGATTTGTATTCTTGAGTGAGGTCCTGGATTAGCTCGAAGACACCCAGGACATCTCCCGTGTCGCCGATAAAAGGGCCTATCCCCGTGAACGGGATATAGGTCCTCAATTTTTTCTCGCCCCCCATCTTCTCTATGCCAAAGCCCCAAAGAGAAATCCCCCCGGTGATAAGCCGTGAAGAGTTTTCTCCCTGAACCGCCTTTTTGTATCCGAGGCTCTCTCTTATTTTCTTGCCTAACAGGCTGGGATCCGTACTATAGGCAATCACTCCGTTATTGATATCATAAATATTCACCAGGTCAATCTTGAAGCTATGGGTCGTGTTTCTTACGATACGATCCATCCATTCATACTGAAATTTCTCCCTCAGTCTGATTTTTCCGAATTGTCTCGTGACAGGAAGCACAAAATTCTGAAATACCTGATGATTCAGGTTTTCACCCAAGAGCAATGCATAATTTTCGTAGCTTTTCATCAGGATATCTTTTGCCCTCTGAGAGATGACCATTGAAAAGGGGAAACTAAATATAATCAAAACGATAAAGCTCGCATAGGCAAAAAACTTTACAAGCCGGAATTGCCTTCTATCCCTCTTTGTATGTTTTTGGTGAGATGTCATATTTTAAGTTTGGAGTGTGGAGTTTGAAGTTTATCCCGCGTCTCGGGGGGCTCACGGTTCAGAGGTTCAGAGGTTGACATAACTTGCATCTTTATATTTTATTATTTAAAGTGGGCTGGAGTCAATAGGCTACCAAAAAACGCATCATAATCTTAATCGTACTCTTAATCATAATCGTGTTGAGTAAGATTATGATTATGATTAAGATTATGAAATGCACCAGCTATTTCATCCATTAACCCCCTGAACCTGTGATATGAAAAACAAGGATCTGCACAATCTCCCCTTTATGCTTTACGCCGACAGCCATGGGCGGATCTATGATCACCCCCATCTCAGGATGTTAGGCTTTTCGGGATCTGAGCTTGTGATTATTGAAGAGGAAGACCTAATTCCGATGCCGGAATTCAGTAAGCTTTTTTACATTCCCGATTCCCCTCCAATAGGGCTTGATCCTGATACGGGGGAAGCTGAGATCGTGTCAGAGATAGAGGTGGATGGCGCTATATTTACCTGTTCTGCCGTGGCCGCCTTTCTTGAACCGGGGTTCGTGCGGGGTCACCTCCCGGCAGCGGACTATGCCGAGAAATCCTTAACACTTCCCTCCTGGGCCTATGGGGCGGTGGGGTTCAGGGATGAGGGGTACTGGGCTTCTGGATTCAGTATTGAATACAACCACCGGTGGGATCCCGCGAATTACGACGACCGAGAGCTGATCCCTGCTATTCAGGAATTTGAGCGGGGGCAGTCGAGGGGTCCCCTTGTTAAACATCTGATCAATTGTGCAACAGAAAACCACTGTTTCGCGGCGAAAAATCTCTTTTTGAAGAGATGGGAGGCCCCTATGCCGGTTAGTCGAAGATGCAACGCCGCCTGCCTTGGGTGCCTTTCTCTTCAAAAAGATCCTTCCTTCGATGCCTCCCACGATAGGATCTCTTTCACCCCTTCCAAGGAAGAAATTGTTTTATTGGCGGTCGAACACTTAAAAGACGCCCCGGAGCCGATTCTGAGTTTCGGCCAGGGCTGTGAAGGAGAGCCCCTCACAGAATACAGGCTGATTTCCGATAGCATAAGAGAGATCAGGAGACAGACAGACCGGGGAACTATCAATCTAAATACTAACGGGAGCTGGCCCGAACGAGTGCGTGAGGTTGCACAGAGCGGTCTGGACTCCATCCGGATCAGCATTAACAGTGCGCGGCCAGAGCTTTACCATGCCTATTACCGCCCTAAAAAATACGATTTTAATGATGTGGTGGAATCGATTGCCCTGTCTGAGCGGTTGGGGCTTTATACCATGATAAACTACTTAGTGTTTCCCGGGATCACGGACCAGGAGGAAGAGGTTAATGCACTATGTGGGCTTATCAGAAAAACAGGGGTTAACTTCTTACACCTTAAGAACCTCTGCATAGACTCGGCCCTCTATTTAGAAAAGATGCCCGGGTCTAAAGGGTCGGGCATGGGGATAAGGCGGATGGTTGAGTTCTTGAGGAAGGAATTCCCGGATCTAACGCTTGGCTATTTCAACCAGCCGGTCAGGGGGTTGATGTTTGATGATTCTTAATTTTGGAGAACAAGTTAATATAAAGCATGAGGTTTAGGATTTAAACTAAAAGCGTAACAGGATGAAATTATTATCAGGCCTATCCGATCAGATTAGACAGGTTAGAAACTACCAAAAAAAGAAACCAATAAAATTAAAAATAGCCAAAAAAGGGAGAAAAAGATAGCTTTTAGGAGTTTGTAATTGTGGAAT
>JAOZQV010000119.1 GCA_029932035.1 Deltaproteobacteria bacterium
AACCCTCTCCGTTACGTCCTTAATTAGTACCTGGACGAAATAACTTTCCTATCTCATAATCTTAATAATAATCGTAATCTTACTCAAAACGATTACGATTAAGAGTATGATTATGATTAAGAGGAGTTAACTTGCGATAAATCCTTGATTTTTGTGTGGTAAAGTCTTTTAATGACCCAAGCCGTGGCAATGCCCGGCAAATCTTGAAAATATTGGTAATGGATAATGTTTGGAAAAATTATAAAAGGTATTTTCGGCAGTAAGAACGAACGGGAACTCAAGGAAATGGCTCCCCTGGTCGATAAGATAAACCAGTTGGAGCCGGATTTTCAGGCCTTGACAGATGAACAACTCCTTGCAAAGACAGCAGAATTCAAAGAAAGGCTTTCACAGGGAGAGACTTTGGATGATCTGCTTCCTGAGACGTTTGCCGCTGTAAGGGAAACATCCGTAAGGACTTTAGGCATGAGACACTTCGACGTGCAGTTGATTGGCGGGATCGTGCTCCACCAGGGCAGGATTGCTGAAATGAAGACAGGTGAGGGCAAGACACTCGCCGCCACTCTTCCGCTTTACCTCAATGCCCTGACAGGTCGAGGAGCCCACTTGGTGACTGTCAATGATTATCTCGCACAGCGGGATGCAGAGTGGATGGGTACAATTTATAAGGCCATGGGACTTTCAGTGGGTGTGATTGTGCATGGGATGGACGATCTGGAAAGAAAGAGTGCTTATGGATGTGATATCACCTACGGAACCAACAACGAGTTCGGGTTTGATTATCTCCGCGACAACATGAAATTTGACCATGCCGATTTTGTTCAGAGGGAGTTCTATTATGCCATTGTGGACGAGGTGGACAGCATTCTCATCGATGAAGCAAGGACCCCTTTGATCATCAGCGGGCCTGTAGAACATAGTGAAAACAAGATTTACGAGGAGGTTAAGCCGTTTGTAATCAATCTCAGGAAAAAACAGGGAACTATTATCCGTTCTCTTCTGAAAGATGCGCGCCAGTTACTTGACGATGGAGATGCGGGTGAAGGGACGATCGAAACCCTGCTTCAGATCAAAAGGGGGGATCCAAAGAACCCCGTATTCTTAGATATTGTGGCCAAGAACCAGGCGTTGAAAAAACAAATCGACACGACAGAGAGCATGCTGAGATCGCAGAAAATCTTGTCCGACTTGGACCAGGACCTTTATTGCACCATTGATGAGCGCAGTAACGCGGTGGAACTCACGGAAAAGGGTATTGACCTGCTATCGAAGGGTGATATGGGTGAATTTGCTCTCCCTGACTTAGACAATGAGGGTCACAATATTCGAAATGACGAGAATTTGACAGACGCGGAGAAGGATGATCGTCTAAGGGAGCTTGAAGATAGGTTCATGCGGGCATCTGACCTCCTCCACTCCACCCAGCAGCTTATCAAGGCCTACTGGTTGTTTGAGAAGGATGTCCAGTATGTAATCAAAGACAATGAGATCATGATCGTGGATGAGTTTACCGGCCGGATGATGCCTGGCAGGCGCTGGAGTGATGGTCTGCACCAGGCAGTGGAGGCCAAGGAGGGGGTAAAGGTTGCGGGGGAGAATCAGACCTTGGCCACGGTGACCTTCCAGAACTTCTTTCGCATGTATGAAAAACTTGCCGGGATGACCGGTACTGCCGATACTGAGGCGGCTGAATTCAACAATATCTACAAGTTAGAGGTGATCGTTATCCCCACTAACAAGGATATGGTTCGTATTGATTTTCCGGACGCGATCTACAAGACCGAGAGGGAGAAGTTCCAGGCTGTTTGTGACGAGATCAAGGAACTTCATGAAAAGGGCCAGCCGGTCCTGGTGGGCACTATCTCAATCGAGAAGTCGGAGATGCTAAGCAGGATGCTTAAACGTGCAAACGTTCCCCACTCTGTGCTCAATGCCAAGCAGCATCAGAAAGAGGCCGAAATTATTACAAACGCAGGCCAGGCAAAGACCGTGACAATCTCTACCAATATGGCAGGCAGGGGAACGGATATTGTCTTGGGGGAGGGAGTTCGTGAATTAGGAGGACTCCATATCTTAGGGACCGAGAGGCACGAGAGCCGCCGTGTTGACAACCAGCTCAGAGGCCGATCAGGCAGGCAGGGCGATGCCGGCACCTCTCGTTTTTATCTCTCTCTTGAAGATGATCTCCTCAGGATATTCGGTTCTGAAAGGATCTCCTCCATTATGGAACGTCTTGGCATGGAAGAGGGCGAACCGATCGAACATAACCTTATCTCCCGTGGTATTGAAAAGGCCCAGAAAAAGGTGGAGGCCCACAATTTTGACATGAGGAAGCACCTCCTTGAGTATGATGATGTGATGAACAAGCACCGGGAGATTATCTATTCCCTTAGGAAAGATATCTTGGAAGGGCATGGGATCGGCGAAATCATCGAGAATATGATCGATGATAAGGTGGAGGGCCTGGTTGAGCAGTGGATTGACCCCAACGCGCATCCTGAAGATTGGAATATCAAGGATCTGAAGGGTAATATCACCAGGTTGTTCGGTTTCCGGTTAAAGTTAGGACCGGAGGATATGGGGGAAGAGGAGTTTGAGGCCCTGAAGGTGGAGGACCTTCCGGATCTCATAAAGGAACAGGTCAGGTCAGTTTACCAAGAGAGGGAGAAGCAGTTCGGAAAGGAAGAGTTGGAGCACCTTGAGCGTTTTATCATGCTCCAGATCATAGACGACAAATGGGTGGCCCATCTTCAGTCCATGGATCATATGAAAGAGGGTGTTGGTCTTCGTGGTTACGGTCAACTCGATCCCCTCAAGGAGTACCAGAAGGAGGGCTTTGCCCTGTTCGGGGAGCTCATGGATCAGATCCGGGAAGAGACCGTAAGTATGCTTTTCAGGGTGCAGATAGTGAGGGATAGACCTGAACAGGAGCGCAAACGGAAGAAAAAGACCCTGAACCTGAGTCATGGAGGAGATGATGAGGGGCCGGTCACGGTCAGGCGTAAGGAGGAAAAGATCGGGAGAAACGCCCCCTGTCCCTGTGGCAGTGGTAAGAAATACAAGAAATGTTGCGGGGCCACTTAGGAATTGACTATTGACAAATGATTATACAGTACAGGGTTTTAAGGCTGCGGCCGTGGTTGCAGGGCTGAAAAAAGGCGACGCCCTTGATGTCGCCCTGATTGTCTCCGACAGGGAGGCGGCAGCGGCAGGGGTATTTACCACAAACAAGGTCAAGGCCGCTCCGGTTATTCTGTCTGAGAGACATGTTGAAAACGGAAAGGCCCGGGCCATCATTGCAAATGCGGGGAATGCCAATGCCTGTACAGGCGACCCTGGACTCAATGATGCCCGCAGGACAGCAGAGCTTGTAGGCCGGGGATTAGGGATTAGTCCTGAGGATGTCCTGGTCGCCTCCACAGGGGTTATCGGGGAACAGTTGGATATGCGCCTGATTGCAGGGGCAATTCCAGGGCTGACAAAGACCCTCGCTTTAGATGCTGTGCCTTTAGCTGCCCAGGCAATTATGACCACGGATTCATTTCCAAAGATAAGCAGCTTTGAGGGACGGGCAGGGGGTCACGCCTATCGAATTCTGGGAATTGCAAAGGGGGCCGGTATGATTATGCCTGATATGGCCACCATGCTCTGCTTTATCCTGAGCGATATAAGTATCAATTCCGATGACCTTAAAAGGGCGCTTCTTTCCTCGGTGGAAACCACGTTTAACTGTATCTCTGTGGATGGGGACACCAGCACTAACGATACGGTTCTCGCAATGGCCAACGGTCTTGCGGGAAACGGAGACCTTAGAGGAGAGGATTATGATATCTTTGCTGAAGGGTTGAGAAACGTCATGTGGGATTTGTCTAAGATGATCGTTCGAGACGGGGAGGGCGCCACTAAACTGGTCAGTGTTGAGGTAAAAAATACATTTTCTCCTTCGGATGCCTTAAGAGCTGTCAGGACGGTGGCTAACTCAAGTCTCGTCAAGACCGCCCTTTACGGCCAGGATCCCAACTGGGGGAGGATCATGGCGGCATTAGGAAGGGCAGAAATAGAGATGAGAGAGGATCGGGTGGATATATGGATTGATGATGTCCAGATCGTTGCCAAGGGCCTGGGAAGGGGCGCTGAGGCGGAAAAGCTGGCAGCAGAAATAATGACCCGAAATGAATTCTCCCTCACGGTCGATCTCAATGAGGGGGGGTATCATGACAGGATGCTTACCTGCGATCTTACCCATGAATATGTGACAATAAATGCGGATTATCGGACGTGAGGTGATTGAAACCATGTTTGCAGTAATTATGTGTGGGGGTTCTGGGACACGCTTCTGGCCCGCGAGCCGGAGGCAGAGGCCGAAACAGTTTCTTGATATCACAGGCAAAGGACCTATGGTGGTTGAGACCTGTGACAGGTTGGACTTAGTTGCGCGTGACGAAGAAATAATCCTTGTCTTGGGAGAAAAGCATCTCGAAGAGGCTAAAGATCTATTTAAGGGCAGAGGAGTGCATCTGCTGGCAGAGCCTGTGGGGAGGAATACTGCTCCCTGTATCGGATTGGGCGCTGTATATGCAAGGCATTTGGGCTGCGAGGGACCTGTGGCCTTCCTTCCGGCAGACCATTTTATCGGGAATCCTTCTCGGTTTTTGGAAGATCTGAGGGCAGCAGAGGAGATTGCAGAGAGCGGGGGGATCGTGACCATCGGGATTGTACCGAACAGGCCTGAGACGGGTTATGGATATATCAGACGAGATCAAAGTCAGACTGATGTGGGTGGGAGATCGGCCTACAAGGTATTGAAGTTTGTTGAAAAGCCCGACCTGGAAAAGGCGCGTGGTTATTTGACAAGCGGTGAATATTACTGGAACGGGGGTATCTTTGTTGCTAAGCCTGAAACCATTTTAAAGGAAACAAAGGAACAGCTTCCTGAGCTTTACGAAGGCTTGCAGAGATTGGCAAAGGCCTTGGAGGGCGAGGAATTTGAGGAGGAACTCAAAGATGTTTATGGCGCCCTGACAGGTATTTCCTTTGACTATGGTATCATGGAAAATACCAAAGAAGAGGTTTATGTGATTCCCTCTGAGTGTGGGTGGAGCGACGTGGGTTCATGGGAGTCCCTATATGAACTGAGGGTATCTGAACAGGATAAGGAACAAAACCTAATTGACGGCGAAACTATCCTTATAGAGTGTGAAAAGAGTTTCGTATCAGGTCGCGCCGGACGTCTCGTGGCCTGCCTGGGGCTTAAAGACACTCTAATCGTGGATACGCCCGATGCCCTGTTAGTGGCTGATCTGAATCGATCGCAGGATATTCGAAAGATAGTTGAAATGTTAAAAGAGATGGGGAAAGATAAAATGTTATAAAGTCTTATATTTCATTCTCGCCAATATTATCCGGACTTCTTCACCTCTGGAGCGGAGGATTTTCTTTTGGGCGGTGATCTCAAAGAATTCTGACATCTGCCTGAAGAACTCCATGCTTGTCTTTCGAACCCCCTCGGCCAGGATGATCTCTCCTGAAGGTCTTAGATAGGTCTTCAAAAGTTTCAGGATCGGTTGATAATCCTTTTCCTTATATATCACCTCCGAACCTATAATGTATTCAAATAACCCCTCTAACCGGGGTTTGCTCCAGTCTAATTCCTTGATTTCAAGGCTTGCGTCTCCTGCGGTTAGATTAGCACGGGTATTGGCCCTGGCAAAGTTCAGGGCATCGGGATTGTATTCCGTCATGGTCACACTATGTCCGAAGGCAGCGGCAACAACGCCTACTACACCCATACCGCATCCGATCTCAAGAAAACATTTTTCCGCGTCGACCGGCATCCCGGCGACATAGTCTGATAATATAATGGAGGCTTCCCATATCTTGGACCATAGGGGAAAATCGTGGAAGAGATCCTCATGATCGAGGAATTTATCAATCGATTTGGGGACGAAAAAACGAAAATGGCGGTCCTTGATCGCAAGGTCGGAGGTGTCGGTTTTATATTCCTGGTGGAAAGATTCGAGGGAAAACATGGTGGTAGGATTACCTCCAGAGATCGTCAAGTAGTTGAGTGGGTGAGTTCTGCCACTCAACTACTCAACCATTTAACTGGGTCTGATGTCAAGAGTTGATCCCGTTTTTATTGATTATGTTGCTTAAATGTTTGAAGAACTCCGACAACGAAGAGCGCGCCATCACGGTAGTTTACAATTATTTGGTGTATGTGGTAACGTTAACGCCCATTTGCTCATGCGGAAGAGCTTTGAAGAACAGGCTTTAAATGTCAGAGAATAGAGATAGACTGGAGGAGGCGGGACACCCATTATGAACACATTGATAGGAGGTAATGGACAATGAGAGAACTGGAATCCTTTTTCAAAACTGTTGGTGAAGGTCTGAGGGCCCTGGCCCAGGGGGTTAATGCAATAGCCGACAAACTGGAAGGTCTTACTGATGTTCGGGATGGGCAGAGGTCTAAACCCGGGACCAAACATAAACCTGATCGTGATGCTAAGGGTGAAACCCCAAAAGCGAAAACAGCCGTAGAGAGAGCGAAGAAAACGACCCCTAAAGGGAAAAAAGGAACCGCTGCATCCGATATCGTGTACGATATTTTCAAAAGTGCAAAGGGCCCTGTGGATCTCGCCATATTGGCTGAGAAAACCGGTTTTGAAAAGAAAAAGCTACACAATGTCCTTTATAGACTTAAGACTCAAGGCAAAATAAGGAGTGTGAGTCAGGGCGTGTATTCCAAGGTGACGTCATAGTTTGAATTGATCTATGGACTCTATTTTATCAGAAAAACATCGAGTGGTACGCCGTTCGGTTCGCAGGTTTTGTGAACGCGAGCTTCAGCCAATTGCCAAAGAAATTGACCAGGAAGCGCGCTTTCCATGGGAAGTTGTAGAGAAGATGGGCAGGCTGGGATATTTTGGGATTCAGGTTCCAAAGGAATTAGGTGGGGCTGGTCTGGATTCCCTCAGCTATGCCATTATCATTGAGGAGATTTCAAGGGTCTGTGCAAGCCTCGGGCTCTGTGTGACGGTGCACAACAGTGTGGCTGTCTACCCCATACTGGCCTTTGGATCGGAAGAACAGAAAGCAAAATGGGTCCCTCCCCTGGCCCGCGGCGAAAAAATCGGGGCGTTTTGTCTAACAGAGCCTAATGCCGGATCAGACGCAACCGGGATTGAGTCAACCTCCATTAAGGACGGGGAAAACTATGTGGTGAATGCCAACAAGGTTTTTGTGACGAACGGTGGTGTTGCCGATATCTGCCTGATTTTTGTTCAGACCAACCCCGGCGCTGATCGAAAAGAGATGAGCGTTGTGGTTGCTGAACGGGGCACCCCGGGGTTTGTGGTGGGGGATCTTGAAGATCTTTGCGGTATGCGGGCAAACCCGGTAAGCTCCATCCGACTGTACGACTGCCGGGTGCCTGTGAAAAGCTTGCTGGGTAAAGAAGGCCAGGGGCTGAGAATCGGTCTTACAGCGCTTGATACGGGAAGGATGGGAATCGCGGCCCAGTCGGCCGGAATTGGTCAGGCGGCACTCGAGGAGGCGCTTCGGTATGCCAGGCAGCGCCGCCAGTTCGGAGTCCCCATTGAAAGGCATCAGGCCATTCAGTTTATGATTGCTGATATGGCCACGCTTGTAGATGCGGCCAAGCTCATGACCTATCGTGCTGCCGTTCTCCGCGATAGGGGGAAACCCTTTTCCCAGGAGTCGGCTATGGCAAAGCTTTTTGCATCTGAAGCGGCCTCAAAAATAACTGATATGGCCGTTCAGATCCACGGGGGGTATGGATATTCAAAATCGTATCCTGTGGAACGGTATTACCGCGATGCCCGTGTGACGAGAATTTATGAAGGGACATCAGAGATACATCGGATGGTGATTGCCCGGGGGCTGATGAGATAGATGATTGTTGATAGATGATTGATGATTGCATTTCGTCAGCCGCTTTAGCTCACTTTAGGCACTTTGGTCCATTTCCCCGCTACAAACGGGGTAAATAGGCACTTTTTATCATGCATATAATAGTCTGTATCAAATCGGTAATTGTAAAGGCGCCTGAGGCCGGCATGGTCCGTTCCCATGATTCGACTGAATTGAATCCCTTTGACAGACCGGTCTTGGAGACGGCTCTTCGTATCAAGGAGGCCCGAGGCGGAATAGTGACTGCACTTTCCATGGGGCCTGAATCGAGTATCTCCGCTATCTCTGAGGCGAGGGCCATGGGAGTTGACCGGGGCGTTCTAACCTGTGATCCAGCCCTTGCAGGATCTGATACCCTTGCAACCTCAACTGCTCTTGCTGCCGCCCTAAAGAAACTGGCGCCCTTTGATCTGGTCCTGTTCGGCACAAGGACCTCTGACAGTGATACAGGCCAGGTGGGTCCCCAGGCTGCACTGCTCCTCGGTATTCCCTTAGTGACCCAGGTTCACTCAATTGAGCATAGAGACTCGGGTCTTTATGTTGAACGAACTGCAGACGGTTTTATTGAGAAGTTCGAACTTTCATTCCCTGTTGCACTCACCATTCATCCGGCCTCAGCACAGCCGAGGGATATTGACCTCGCTGGAATCGGATCGGCCTTTGAAGAAGAGAATACAAAGATATGGAACCTGAGTGATCTGGAATTGTCTCCGGATCAGGTTGGAGATGCAGGGTCTCCCACTAAGGTATTATCCATTTCAAGGGCAAAGAGGCACAAGAAATGCGAGTTTCTCAAGGGCGATGCCCTGGAACAGGCAGACGAACTCATTAAGCAGCTAACTGAGTCTGGGATGATCGGGTAGGAAATGGATGGTACGACCACAAAAGATATCTGGGTATTTGGCGATCTGAGAAATGAAAGGCTTTTCGGGTTTAGCCTCAATGTCTTAGCCAAAGCGCGGGAGTTATCCCGATCAGTTGGAGGAAAGGCCGCAGTTGTATTTTTTGGACCATCCGAGAATGAATCGGAGGGGATTTCCACGCAATCTTCAGGCATTCCGGCCCACATTGCAGGGAAAAAATTCGTCGCCCATGGCGCAGATCAGGTTTACGTTATTGAGAACAAAGACTTTATTGTGCCGGGGTGTGAGACTTATGCAAGCTCCTTAGCGGATTTGGTCAGGGAACGGCTGCCCATGCTTGTTCTTTTTGCACTGACCGACTTTGGGCGGGAAATGGCTGCCATGACGGCCCGGACCTGCAATGCAGGGTTGATAGCGGATTGTGTGGATCTGCGGGTCGAGGAAAATGGAATTACAGGGATATGTCCTGCCTGGGGCGGAGAGATAGTGGCTGAAATCGGTTTTTATGATGACTATGGCACCGGGTTTGCCACGGTTCAGCCCCACGTGTTTTATGCTGCTGAGGCCTCGGGTCAACCGGGCGCTATTGAACGGATTCAGAGTAAGCGCCAGGATGCAATCAAAGGGCTTAAGCTTTTATCCCGCTCCCCGGAGCCTGCGGAACGCCGGATGTTAGAAGAGGCAGGGGTTGTTGTTGTAGGCGGCGCAGGACTTGGCAGCATCGAGGGGTTTGGGATGGTTCGGGAATTAGCCGTGGCCCTTGGAGGAGAAGTGGCGGCAACGCGGCCGCCAGTGCTGCAGCACTGGGTAGAAGAGGAACGGATGATCGGTCAGACCGGAAAGACGGTGAGACCGGATCTCCTTTTTTCCATTGGTACTTCCGGCGCTATTCAGTATACGGCAGGGATTATGAAATCAAAAACCATAGTCGCCATCAATCGTGATCCGAATGCGCCTATCTTCCAGGTTGCAGACTTGGGCATTGTTGCAGATGCAAAGACCTTTGTTCCCCTCCTTACCGCCCGGACCAAGCAAACGGTGATGCGTAAATTAGCGGATGTTTTGACAGATGATAAGGGT
>JAOZQV010000491.1 GCA_029932035.1 Deltaproteobacteria bacterium
GTCAAGATCGATTTTGCAACGGTCATCCAGGCGGGCAAAAGCGGGAAGCCCGTCTGGCTCACACTCTTCATCAACTGGGCCATCAAACCGTTCACCATGTATGCCATCTCAGCATTTTTCCTCGGTTTCGTGCTAAAGGGTTTTATTGGCGTGGATGCCGTGGACCTCGTCAAAATGCCCTTTGGCCTGGACCTCCCCGTCGGATCGGAACACGGTGCCGGGATCGTGGTGCTGGTGGATGGAATCAAAATGCTGCAGGTCCCGCTCTGGCGGAGTTATCTTGCCGGTTGCATCCTGCTGGGCATTGCCCCCTGCACGGCCATGGTGCTGGTCTGGGGCTATCTGGCTCGCGGCAACGATAGCCTCACACTCGTGATGGTGGCCATCAATTCGCTTACGATGCTGGTCCTGTATGGCGTACTCGGTGGATTTCTATTGGGAGTAGGTCGGCTGCCCGTCCCTTGGCAGGCCCTGCTTCTTTCCATCGCCATATATGTGGCCCTGCCGTTGGTAGCAGGATATCTCTCCCGTAAGTGGATATTCGCCACCAAGGGAGAGAAATGGTTTAAAGAAAAATTCCTGCATATCCTCACACCCGTCACAATCATTGCGCTGCTAACAACCTTAGTACTGCTATTCAGCTTCAAGGGAGCGGTGATTCTGGAAAATCCGCTGACTATTCTATGGATTGCAATTCCGCTGTTTCTCCAGACGATGCTGATCTTTGGACTGGGCTACGGGGCGGCCCGGCTGCTCAAGCTGCCCTATCGCGATGCCGCCCCCGCTGCGATGATCGGCGCTTCCAATCACTTTGAAATCGCCATCGCCACGGCCACTATGCTCTTCGGCCTCTCCTCCGGCGCGGCCCTGGCCACGGTGGTGGGCGTACTGATCGAAGTCCCCGTCATGCTGTGGCTTGTAAGAATCTGCCTTCGCACGCAGCACTGGTTCCCAAACCCGCAGGAGACCTGACCCATGCTCGTACAACTCTTCACCTCATTAACTCATGCCATGGAGGGTATCCCTGCCATCTGACCCGTCTTCCGCTGATTGTCGGGTTGATGAGCAAGGTACATCAGTCAAGGCCGCGTAGTGGGTGTTTGATTTAGTCTGTTACTGTTGGAAGTAGGTTCAAGCGGTGTTCAAGAAGCGCGACCATTTCGATCTCAATAATCCTCAATGATAATGCGTTGGCCGACTTTCTTGAGGATTACTCGTTGTTTGGAGCGCCACCCAAGATCTTGAATCATATCTTTCGGAAGGGTTACAAAAAGGAAAAGGAAAAGGAAAAGGGGGAAAAGGGGTCAGGAAAAGGGGTCAGTGTGTTCAAATGTTCACTAAGCATTTCTTTACCTTCTTGGCTTCCGCGGTTCCCGGGGGCTCCATCGCCGCAACCGCCTTGTATATGTTCGTGCGGCTGCCCATATTCAACTGGCCGTCAATCCACTTATTAGTCATGCTTGTTCGCGTCTTGAGCAACCATGCCACGCCCTGCTTGCGTATGTCTGTTTTTCTCAACCCCCGCAATTCGGCTCCACTCAGACCCAGCGTCTTCCAAATCTCCTCCATTAACTCCTTTGCGTGCTTCTGGTTATGTTCCGATATGATTCGCCCGCCAAACGATGTTTTCTTCTTCCCTTCCAATGTCTCATCAATCAAATCCAATAATTTATCACGGAAGAAGTCCCCTCCGAGATACCAGCCCCTCCGGACTTGTTCCCATTCTTTCGACCGGGATCCTCGGCCTTTCTCCCGGCACTCCTGTGCCCACCCTTCCAAATATATACGATAGCGGCGACGGGAGGAGGCCTCTTCCCCTTTCAAACCTACACTCGACGCTACACGGGCAAACTCCAACCATGCTGGGCGCTTCGATCTTGATTGAAGAAAAAGCGGATAGCTACTCCATGCGTAATCGGAAAGCACAGATCGCTCACTTTTCAAAAAACCCGCACGAGCAGGATTAAGGTGAATGTAATCACTGGCCATGCGGAAATACTCTGGCTCGTCCGGATCAATCAGTGGCGCTTTGTATCTTCCCTGGAACACATGGCCAACAAGATTATGTCTTTTACAGTAGCGTTGTGCGTAGGTTCCTTGAAACCATCTCATCCCAACCGAAAGATTCGCCTCAGGAGTCTCTATCAGAAGGTGATAGTGGTTCGTCATCAGCACATAGCTGTGAACGATCCAGCCGGTCCGCTCACAGATTTGGCTTAAGGCATGAAGGAAAAGTCTTCGATCCGTGTCATCCCGGAAAATTTCTTCACGACGATTTCCCCGACACATCACATGATAGCAGGCACCGGGATATTCAATTCGAGGCTTGCGCGGCATACAACACACATATCAGCCCCCACGACACAGGACAAACACAAAGTGAACATTTGAACACACTGACCCCTATCTCCCTGCAAAAACCCTACTACGTATACATGCTGTCCAGCACCTCAGATTCCTCCCTTATCCATCGATTGAAAAAAACACGGAACACAGCATACGCAAGGTTGATTTTCCCGCACACATACGCCTATATTGGCACTTGTCAGCGGGAGAGAACGCCTGTGGGCGTACAACTAACAAAGAAAAGGACAGCACAGCCCGGTATCGTATC
>JAOZQV010000492.1:0-1795 GCA_029932035.1 Deltaproteobacteria bacterium
CCCCGTAGTATAAAAAGTCCCCCAATACTGTAAATGATAACCTTTTACGACAAGGTCTGAAGAGAGACTGATGATGATGGCGATAATGCTGAGAAGGAGAAACAGCTTGTATATGACATCTCTTTTTCTTGAAATAAATATATAGCTGAAGTTCAAAAAGAGGAAGACGGTGGAAAACCAGGTGATGGAATTAATTCTTCCTAAGGAAAGGAGCCAGGATTCATTGATCGGGGACCAGGTTACAAAATCTAAGAAGAGCCAGGCCTGCAAGACACCGGCATAAAGCAGATAGGCCCTGTTAACCGCTGACTTAGCGTTTTTCGCCAATACATAGGCGCACGTAAAACAGTTTATTATAAATGCCGTAAGAGGTATGAACGCATAGTAATTCATTGGATTGAGTATCGAACATTGAATATTGTTTTGTTTGATGCTTGCCCTGTTGTTCCAGGGCCTGGTCTATTGCCTTTTCTCTATCCACAATCGACCAGAATAAGTGTCCTGCCTGAAAGCCCGGCCCGTACGGAATCTTTCTCCCTTCGGGCGTCAACTGAAGACCGGGGGAGATGTATTGTCCGTAAGGATGACGCGCCTTCTTCCGTAGATGGTTTGGGGGGGCCGGTTCCAAAGAGCTCGGCTGCGTAGTCCAAAACGTTGGGGGCAATCGTCAGAAGGCTGCCGCCGTCCGGAAGAGAGCTACCGAACAGGCCGAACCATGCGCCCAACACAATCCTGAGGTGACGCTCGTCTATGGAAGAATGCGGATCGGACAGCGGGAGGTCTTCTAAAAAACCCTGCGAAGGACTCGCCTCTCCAAGCGCATCTTCAAGGGGAGATCTCTTCGCCTTCATCTGAATCAACATCTCATCCGCAGATGTCCGGTCCTCTTCCAGTTCCCGTTCTAACTGGAGGACGAGATGCCATTTGAGCGCCTGTTCTTCAACTGGCGCGCGAACCTCCTTTCCTGTCTGACGAAGGGCGTGTCTGATTTCCCACGTCGAATCCTCCCCGCCCCTGGGGGGTAGAGGGGTATATCCCTGGTTCTGGCTCATCCAGAGCCGGTACTCAGAGAGGAATTTCCTGAAATCCTCCGGGGGCTTCAGGCCTTCAGGGGGGCGTACGATTGTGATACGAGCGTCGTTGCTTTCTGTGCCGTCAGCGGACCCCATGTACCATGGTTGACAAACAATTATGGAGCTAAAAAAAGACAATATCCGGTCCCTGGCAGACCCAGGTAGATAAGAATGGGGAAATATAATCGCCGTAAGGTTTTTCATTTTTTTGCTATATGGCCTCCCAATTTTTCTCAATTATACGCTGATCAGTAGATGTAGTCAAGCTCACCAAACCACTTGCATCAGCACGGCTTTTCTGATAGTAGACCCTCTAACCCGGGGCAGTTTTAGTTAGGTTTATGATGGACTCCCTGTATGGTAAAAGCTCAACCCCCAAGGAATAGCAAGAATGTCCGGTGTAATGGAAATCCTTTTGATTGTTGCGATTATTTTGGGCATTTTTATGCTCCCAAGGTTGATGGCTAAAAAACCAGAGGGAGATCTTCAATCTCGTGATCAGGGTTTTAGATTTACAGGACGGATGCGATTTGCCATTCTGGGTTCTATTTTGTGGGCGGCCATTATTGCGTTTTTTTTGGAACCCTGGGAAGGCGACTGGCCTCTATTTTTCTATATTGCGGTAGGTCCGGTAGCATTGCTCTGGGGGATCTATTGGGTGTTCTCGGGTTTTAGGAAAAAGAGAGAGTAAGGGCTCAATCGGTGCAGCCAGGTAAGCGAGC
>JAOZQV010000492.1:1805-2614 GCA_029932035.1 Deltaproteobacteria bacterium
AGTTTATCCGGGGTAGTACCTGTTTATTAAAATTAAATCATGTTTGCGAAAGGTGTTTTCTATAGCCATTGTGGGCAAAAATCTATTCACCACGAAGATCACGAAGAACACGAAGAGATCATAAAACCATTCAGGTTCTTATTTTTCGTGCCCTTCCCGGATTAACTTCGTGGTAAAAATAGCCATTCTCGGACAGCCTTTTAGGGGACCAAAGGGGATGATTCGCATAACAGATACCATCGCAATTGATGAAAGCGAAATCCGGGAGGATTTTATCCGTGCCTCGGGTCCGGGAGGGCAGAATGTCAACAAGGTTGCCACTGCTGTCCGGCTTCGCTTTGATGCGGGCAGATCCCCCTCACTTCCCCCGGATGTTTTTAGGCGTCTCACTGCTTTGGCTGGAAGTCGGATGACCGAAGAGGGCGTCTTGATCATTCATGCCCGGCGCTTCCGCACACAGGATCAAAACCGTCAGGATGCCATGGACCGGCTGATCCGTTTGATCCGTCAGGCGACTTTGAGGCCCAGACCCCGCCACAAGACAAAGCCAACCCTCGCATCAAGGAAGCGCCGGCTGGAATCCAAGCGACGTCGCGGCCAGACCAAACGAATACGACAGCCTGTTACTCACCACGAGGAATAGCCTTAAACCGGAATATCATTGGGCAAGTCGTCTTCAGACTCCTGCAACTCAGCTATTTGCCGGTCAATGATGTGTCTTTTTTCTGTATTCTTTTCAAACATCTCTTCCAGCTCATAATCATCCTCCGGATATGCCTCGCCTGTAATGCATGTAAAACAGGCATATC
>JAOZQV010000493.1 GCA_029932035.1 Deltaproteobacteria bacterium
GCGATGAAGCACAGTACGCCAAGAATCCGACCGCCCAGAGAACCAGCGCAGTAAAAGCCATGAAATCACGGCATAGGGTCGCGCTCACGGGAACGCCCGTTGAAAACGGGCTGATAGAGTTCTGGTGCATCATGGATTTTGTTCAACCGGGACTTTTGGGAACCTGGTCAGATTTTCGAAAGGAATACGAACGTCCCATAGTGGAGGGAGAGGAAAAGAAAAGAGAAGAAACGATCAACATTCTGTTGGCGGAAATAAAGGGGTTTTACCTTCGAAGACTCAAATCAGATAACTTGAAGGACTTGCCATCGAAAACCTCCGAATTTCGTATAATATCTTTGAGCGATCATCAATTTCACAGTTACCAGGAAATCGCCAGAATGGGGAAAACTGGAGGAAAAGGGGCCGCCCTTGGGGCTATCCAACGGTTGCTTATGCTCAGTGCACACCCCCTGGCGGTACAAGCTTCATATGCTGACGCAAAAGATGCTGACAATGTATCGTGCCCCAAACTGGATGAGACACTGAGGATTATATCCGATGTCAGGGTTGCCGAAGAAAAAGTTATTGTATTCACCGATTTCAAATCTGTCCAACGTATTCTTCAAGACGCCATTCGAAGCAAATTTGATCTTTGGGCCGACATTATCAACGGCGAGGTCACCGGAAACCGACAGACCATTATTGATATCTTCAGCGAAAAGGATGGGTTCAACGTGCTGATTCTGGGGCATCAGGTTGGAGGCGTAGGACTGAACATCACTGCGGCAAACCATGTCATCCACTACACCCGGCCATGGAACCCCGCAAAAGAGAATCAGGCAACGGATCGTGTCCATCGCATTGGCCAGACGAGGCCTGTTACTATTTATTATCCCATTGTCAAAGACGAACGATTTGTGACCGTCGAAGAGCGTTTAGACGAGCTGATTCGATCCAAAGCCGATCTGGCTCGGGACGTCCTCAGGCCTTCGGCTGAGATGAAGCTAAAGCCGGAGGACCTGCTCGATTGTCTTGTTATTGATGAAGAAATTGGCGATGGAAATGGGGGACGTCCTTCGATAATTCAGTAGCTTTGTAAATCCATCTGCTGGCAAAAGGACATCAAAACATTTCAAGAAAAGGTAATCTAATTGAGAGACAAGAGGAAGAATCTGTCGAGTTCGGCCCCGGGGAGGGAGTAGGTTACCTCACTCTCAATGAGATTATGGGTGTGGCGATAGGATGGATTTTCGAAAGTACATTAATGGACTCAAATGAGGCAGAAGACCTACTATCAAAAACCAGTTATTAGAACGTAACTGTGAGTTAACGGTGGCAAGATATTACGCTTCGTGAAACATTTGGAATGGCAACACTTGGTGGGTACATAGAAAATTTCGGAAGCTTGCGGACGGACAAAGACCGCAAGCGCTGGTCAGTTCTCACTACACACCAGGCTCCCCATAAGCCCTTTGTCCTCTTTTCAGTGATGGATCTGATGGCGGAGGGCGTAATTATTGAAAATTTCATCGAACCTTCCCTGGAGCTTTTAGACACATTTAACCGGTACTGGGATAGAACTATGCCGGTTGGTTCCAAGACAACCATGGCCTACCCCTTTCCCCGGCTCAGAACAGACGGTTTCTGGCATCTCATTGCCAATCGCGGTTTTGAAAACCAGATAAATATGGAATTCAGTTCCATGTCCCGGCTTAGGGATGTGTGTGCAGGGGCAACACTGGATCCGGAACTGTTTTCTTTTCTGATGAATTCGGAGAGCCGAGAGAGACTCCGTGCAGTTCTGGTGACGACGTATTTCGCTCCTGAAATCCAACCAATCTTGCTTGAGCAGGGACAAGTGAACCTTGCAGCCTATGCGTACAGCAGGGAGTTGATAATCGAGGCTGCCGATGGGTCACAAACCTGGAATGAGAGGGAAACTCCCGTTGCTGTTAGAGACCAGGGATTCCGCAAGGCTATTGTGACTCTCTATGATCATCGCTGTGCCCTGTGCGGGATTCGAATGCTCACCCCTGAGGGCCATACAGTGGTGGAGGCAGCCCACATCAAACCCTGGAGGGAAAATCATGATGACAGGCCGTCAAATGGACTGGCCCTCTGCCGTCTCTGTCACTGGTCCTTTGATGAAGGACTTATGAGCGTAGGGACACATTACGAGGTCCTGGTATCCCGCCGTGTGCAGCTTGAGCAGAATCTGCCCGGCCACATCCTTACACTCTCGGACAGGCCCATATTTTACCCGGACGAACCAGTCTTTCATCCTTCACTGGATAATTTTGAATGGCACAGGAAGACTCTCTTCAGAAGCTGAAAAAGCTTGAGCATGAATCTGTCATGGACTCAAAAGACTGCCCATTCTGCGGTATTGAAGTAACAGACCGGATAATTGAAAGGACCGGCACTGTGATGTCCATCAAGGACAAGTACCCGGTAACCGAGCACCATATGCTCATCATCCCCGTGCGGCATACCCCTGATTTCTTCTCCTTGACGTCGAAAGAAAAAAGAGATTTAGATGCCCTTATTCTCGCCCTTAGAAAACGAATTTTGAAAAGCGATCCCGATGTCACCGGAT
>JAOZQV010000120.1:0-3280 GCA_029932035.1 Deltaproteobacteria bacterium
CGGGCGGTTAACTCAGCGGGAGAGTGCCATCCTCACACGGTGGAAGCCGGGGGTTCAAATCCCCCACCGCCCACCATATCAAAGGGGCAAAAATCGCCATAGACATATGGTTTGCATCCTGAAACCTCTCCTAACAGGGGGTTTTCTTTCAATCGGCTCCGACCCTCTTTAAAATATAAATTCTGGCCCAGAGGTCCTGAACCAGCCTCCGTCCACGGGGCTTACTGCCCGAAAGAAAGCCCAGGTTTTTCATATTGTTATAAAGTGCATAAAAGAAAAGGAGTTTAAGATGGCGAATATCGGATGGGTTGGTACTGGCGTAATGGGCGCCTCCATGTCAGGACATCTTCAGAAGGCGGGTCATAATCTCTCGGTTTTTAACCGATCCAGAGAGAAAGCAGAGACACTGCTGAGTAATGGGGCCAAATGGTGCAATTCATCGGCGGAGGTGGCAAAAAACTCCGAAATAGTCTTCACAATTGTAGGACATCCCTCGGATGTCCGGGAAGTCTACTTAGGAGAGAACGGCATCCTCAAGGCAGAAGCTCCTTGCAGTATTGTGGTTGATATGACAACGAGTCAGCCAAGCTTAGCCAAAACCCTATTCGAGGAGGCAGCAAAAAAGGGTATTGAATCCCTTGACGCACCTGTTTCAGGGGGCGATGTTGGGGCAAGAGATGCTAATCTTGCCATTATGGTAGGCGGAAAACGAGAGGTGTTTGAAAAGGCGCTTCCCCTTTTCAAACTCATGGGTCCGACGATCTCTTTTATGGGAGGCCCTGGGAGCGGGCAGCACACCAAGGTATGCAACCAGGTCCTTGTTGCAGGAAATATGATAGGGGTATGTGAATCCCTTCTCTATGCGTCTAAACAGGGTCTTGACAAGCAACAGGTCATCGATATCATCGGAAAGGGTGCGGCCAGTTCATGGTTGATCAACAACCTGGGGCCGCGAATCGTTCAAGGAAACTACGATCCGGGTTTTTTTGTGGAGCATTTCATCAAAGACATGGGGATCGCGTTGCAAGAATCGGCTGCTATCGGCCTCTCCCTTCCGGGACTGGCCCTGGTTCGACAACTGTACATAGCGGCCAAGGCCCAGGGATACGGTCGTTCAGGGACTCAGGCGCTGTTTCTTGCCCTGCAGGCGCTCAACGGCAAGGAATAGAAATTAACCTTTGTGACTTTTGCGCCTTGCGGCGTCACCAAACCTTAATTCACTGGAGGAGGTAAAAATGGCTAAACTATTATGGCAGCCGTCGGAAGAAAGAATTAAAGCTACTAACATGTACCGATTCATGACGTTCATTAATGAAAAATACAATCAGAATTTTGCTGAATATGCCCCGCTCTACCAGTGGTCTATTGAAAACATCGCCGATTTCTGGGCATCCATGTGGGAGTTTGCGGAAATAAAGGCATCCAAACCTTACTCGCAGGTTGTTGATGACGTAACAAAAATGCCCGGGGCTAAATGGTTTCAGGGGGCACGGCTCAATTTTGCGGAAAACCTTCTTCATTACCGGGACGACCAAGTAGCCCTTATATTTAGAGGGGAGTCCCAGGATTCAATCAAAATAACATATTCAGAGCTATATGATGAAGTTGCACGCGTTGCTAAATCCTTGAAAGAGACCGGAGTTCAGGTCGGAGACAGGGTGGCGGGTTTTATGCCAAACATGCCGGAAACTATTATTGCCATGTTAGCGGCTACGAGTCTCGGGGCGACCTGGTCTTCCTGCTCCCCTGATTTTGGGATAAAGGGTGTGCTGGATCGTTTTGGCCAGATCAAACCTAAGGTGCTGTTTACTGCCAATGGGTATTTTTTCAAAGGGAAGAGCTTTGATTCTCTCGCGAGGGTCTCCGATATCCTGAAGGAGATACCCGCCATTGAGAAAGTTGTAGTCGTTCCTTACACAGAAGAAAATCCCGATCTCAGCCCATTGCCCAATGCCGTGGATTACAGGCAATTCAAATCCTCAGACACACCATCAGAGATCGAATTTGAGCAGCTCCCCGCTGATCATCCCCTCTATATCATGTTCACCTCGGGCACCACAGGCCTTCCCAAGTGCATGGTACAGAGCGCCGGCGGTATTTTGGTGCACCATATGAAAGAGCTTATGCTGCATGCCGATCTGAAACGAGAGGACACCATCTTTTACTTCACCACGTGCGGGTGGATGATGTGGAACTGGTTGACGAGCTCTTTGAGTGTGGGCGCAACACTGGTTCTCTTTGACGGCAACCCCTTCCACCCGAACCCGGGGGCGCTCTGGAAAATGGCCCAGGACGAAAAAGTAACTATCTTCGGGACCAGCGCCGGGTACATTGCGGCCCTCCAGAACGCAGGTGTCAAACCCGGTAGGGAGTATGATCTCACCGCATTAAAGGCCGTTATGTCAACCGGTTCGCCTCTTTCCGAGGAAGGGTTTGAATTCATCTACAACGAAGTCAAGGATGATCTACAATTAGCTTCCATATCGGGAGGCTCCGACATCAATGGATGTTTTGCCGGTGGCAACCCCATGGGCCCGGTCTATGCCGGCGAACTCCAGTGCAGACAGCTGGCTATGAAGGTGGAAGCATTTGATGCCTACGGAAAACCGATCATCAATGAACAGGGGGAACTGGTCTGTACGGCGCCTGCGCCCTGCATGCCCATCTATTTCTGGGATGACCCCAAAGGCGAAAAATATCATGCCGCCTATTTTGACGTGTATCCCAATATATGGCGTCACGGGGACTTTATAGAGATCAACGACCGGGGAGGCGTGGTTATTTATGGCCGGTCCGATGCCACACTCAATCCCGGCGGCGTAAGGATCGGAACTGCCGAAATCTACCGGCTGGTGGAAGGTATGGACGAGATTGAGGACAGTCTGGTTGTCGGTCAGAGCTGGAAAGGCGACGTGCGCGTCATTCTTTTTGTCAAGATGGCTGAAGGGTACGATTTGATTGATGACCTTAAAAACAGGATTAAGGGGATTTTGAGAAAGAACGCATCCCCCAGGCATGTACCGGCCAAGATCATTGAAACTCCCGCTGTCCCCTACACCCTGAACATGAAAAAAGTCGAATTGGCCGTCAAGAAGGTCATCGAGGGTCAGGCCGTTCTCAATAAAGATGCCTTAGGCAATCCGGAATCCCTCGACTTCTATGAGAATTTGAAGGAACTTCAGGAAGATTAACCGTTCACGGGTTAATGTTCTTTTGGATTCATACTCTTAATCGTAATCTTAATCATAATCGTGTTGAGTAAGATTAGGATTAAGATTAG
>JAOZQV010000120.1:3290-8308 GCA_029932035.1 Deltaproteobacteria bacterium
TTAAGAAATAGGAAAGCTGTCTCATCCCTTAATCTTTGAGCCCGTCAACGGCTACGCGGTTATTCAGGTTCCTTTTTGATAACGACATAGCCCTCTTTTTCAAGGCTCTTTTCTATTGCCTGAATCAACAAGGGCTCGAGGTATCTAACCCACTGTTCAGCGACGACTATCCCTTCCTTCGTTATCGCAGGTCTGATGGAGGCCATTTTCTTCCCTAAGGGGCTTTTGTAGAATTTGATAAGCGCTCGTATTTCGTTATGTGTATAATGCCTGTCATATATGGGAATCACCCTGTCCACCAGTCCACCCGGGGTTGAGATTTGTCTTTTCACCAATGATATGGTCGTCCTTTTTATGATTGCAAAAACAGCCTCAGTAACTGCCGGGTTGTCTTTTGCAATCGCCTTCTTCAGGATAGGAAATATTTTTTCAACTACACTGTCAGCGGACAGAATAACCACCTCTTCCAACCCGGTTAGTTCAATTAATTTCCTGATATCGACTCTCTTTTCAGGATTTATAGTTTTTACTCCGGCTTCTGCCGGATTAACTATAAATACAGCAAAGACCAGCGAACAAAAAATTGTTTTCAAACCAACAAGATAGATCTTCATTGAAATGCTGCCCTTTAATTCCAACTCATCCCGCCTGGCGGGACTCAACAATTTGACATCAATCTATGCAGAGGTTCTTGAGGCGATTGAGGAACCCCTGGTCTCGTTCATTAATGGCCTTGTCCAAGTCTTCCTTTGAAAAATCCCGGGCGTAATCGTAAAAACCCTGTCCACTCTTAATGCCGTCATGTCCCTGTGATGTTAACCGTTTCAGGGCTTTGGGGGCCTCTGTGGAGCTATTAATAAGAGGAAAGAGGTTTTTGCACACATTAAACCAGAGCTTGAGCCCGCCCAAATCCATGGTTAGAAGTGGGCCAATGCTGGCCAAACGAAATCCTATGCTTCCCCGCACTGCCTTGTCGATGTCTTCAGCGCTTGCCACGCCTTTCTCATAGAGATCCAGGATCTCTCGCACCATGGCCATCTGAATACGGTTGATGAGAAAGCCGGGGAGTTCCTTATTGATCCTTACCGGGACTTTCTTGATCTTCAACAGGAGGGCGTAGGCTGTCTCAAAGGTTTCTTCACTCGTCCACTCGGCCTTTACCACCTCCACCGTGGGGACAATATGCGGGGGATTAAACCAATGGGTGGTAACGAGCCGCGTTTTCTCTTTGACTTGTATGCCGATTTCCGTGAGTGTTAATGAGGAAGTGTTGCTGGCGAGAATGGCGTCCTTTTTGCAATAGGACGTTACCTCCTCAAAAAGCTTTTGCTTGAGTTGAAGGTTTTCAGGGGCAGCCTCCAATATGAAGTCGCTTTCTTCAACGCAATGTCTCAAATCGGCAATGGTGGTTAACCGGTTAAGGCAGGGGGCAATTTCTTCCTCCTTTATAAGATCGAATTCAGCAAAAAGCCTCAGATTTTTTTCAACATGGGCCGTTGCTGTCTTCAAAACGGAATCTTGAATGTCATAAAGGATCACAGGGTATCCGCCAATAATAAAACTCTGGGCGATCCCATGCCCCATGATCCCGGCCCCAAGAACTGATATTTTGTGAATCTCTTCTAACTTCATGGATAACTCCCTTCAAATAACCGGCTGTTACATGTCATCGGCTAAAAAATCTTCCCGTATAACTCGCTTCAGCGTCTTGCCTGCAATATTTCGAGGGAATTCTTCCATGATGATAACCCTGTAAACACGCTGAAATTTTGCGCTAACATGTTCGTTGATCCAGACCACAAGTTCATCCGGAGTGATAGCATCGGGGGTAGTCAAGGTGACTGCGGCGACAGGGGTTTCTCCCCATTTTTCGCTCGGAATGCCGAATACCGCAGCCTCAAGCACTGTCGGGTGCTGGACAACGATCTCTTCAATATCCCTGGGATATACATTTACACCCCCTGAGATAATCATGTCCTTTTTCCGATCAACGAGATAGAGGAATCCCTCTTCATCAACATACCCCATATCTCCCGTGTAGAGCCATCCGTCAATAACGGCCTGTTCCGTCAGATCAGGGCGTTTATAGTACTCCACCATAAGAGTCGGACCGCGACCCACGATCTCGCCGACTTCTCCCACCGGGACCTCATCCTTATTTTCATCCTCGATCCTCATCTCAAAGAAGGAGGTAGGCGCCCCTACCGAACCCGTTTTAGACTCATAATCGTTTTTGTCTAAGATGGTCAGAAAACCTTCCGTAAGACCGTAGAGTTCATAAAGTCTGTTGGGTGCATGTTTAATTAATTCCTCCTTGTGTTCTTTGTGCAGAGGCGCCCCAACAGAACATATCATCTCTAAGGATGAAAGGGCCGCTGCTGAAAAATTCGAGGAATGAAGGATTGCCACGATCTGGGCTGGGACCATCATTACGTGCGTCACCTTTTCTCCTCTGACGGTCTCAATAAATCCCTCTGTGTCGAACTGCCGGTGAAGAATATAGGTGGCTCCGACGAACATGGATGCCATGAGCGTTACAAAGGCCCCGTTAAATACCATGGCCCCGGAATGCAGAATGACGCTCTCAGGTGTCATGCGGAAGGTGGAAGCAAAGAGGGTGCAGTACATTGACCGTATATAATGGCTGAGGACAATACCTTTTGGCTGGCCGGTAGTTCCGCTGCTGTAGATAATGTTGTAAATATCATCATCCGAGATCTCGATACCTTGCGGGTCAAGATCGTCTGATGCCGCCTTTAGGGCGTGATAATCGCGGTAACCGGGTGTGTCGGAGCTGTCGGTCAGGATATAGTTTTCCGATGAGATTGCCGGCAGGTCCTCTCTGATCTCGTTTAATGTATCAACAAAACCGGAGTTGGTAATAATCATCACTGTGTCGGAATCATTCAAAAGAGATAAGAGCCCCTTGCTCAAAAGGAGCGTGCTCATCGGCACGACCACTGCCCCAACTTTGGCCACTGCCCAGTAGATCTCAAGCAGTTCCATGCAGTTGGGAAGCAATGTAGCGATTTTATCGCCCTTTTTTATCCCCATATCAAGCATGGCATTTGCCAGACGGTTTACACTCTGATTGTATTCCTTATAGGTGAGCCGGTTATCCTCAAAAATGAGAGCCAACTTGTCAGGTTGATAGCGGGCATGCCTGCTCAAGAGATTTCCGATATTCATGATATATCCTTTCAATCAGTTTGACATTATTTTCGGCAGCCATAGGCAAATTTGGGGGAAAACGATGATGAGAATGACGACTATTACTTGAATGCCTACAAAAGGGACAATACCCCGATACATGTCGGGGAGATCCAGCCCGACATTTATACCCTTCAGGTAAAATATAGAATAAGCAAAGGGGGGCGTGAGGAACGAAATCTGTAAACTGGTACAGATGACCAACCCCACCCACAGGGGATCAAACCCCAGGGTCAAAAGCATTGGAGAAAAAATCGGGACAATAATCATCAGAATGCCGATCCAGTCTATGAACATACCGAGGAACAGAATGATCAAGAGCATGGTGATAAATATCCCCCAGGGGCCCAAGCCAAAGGATTCAAGGGTGTTGGTAATTACCAGACCGCACCCGGCGCTCAAAAAAGCGCCCGTAAACAGGCTGGCCGCTACCGCAATAAAGACGATCATGGCTGTCACCCGTATGGTGACAAAGCAATTCACTTTAAAAGTCTGCCAGGTAAGACCCTTATAAACCAGGCCCAGGAGTGTGGCCCCAATGGCGCCTACGGCCCCGGCCTCAGTGGGTGATGCAACACCGAAAAAGATTGAACCTAAGACCAGGAAGACGAGAAAAAGGGGTGGAATGAGATATTTTAGGCCGTCTATCAGGGATTCCTTTGTAAATATTCCGAGACGTTCCTCAGTGGACATGGCGGGGCCCATACTGGGATCGATTGCACACCTGATCAGGATATAGATAATGTATAATAACCCCAACAGCATTCCGGGAACAATGGCCCCGGCGAACATCTGCAGGACAGACACGCCTGCCATGGGGGCGTATAGAATCAGCATAATGGAAGGGGGGATTAGAATCCCAAGTGTCCCTCCTGCGCACACACTCCCGCTGGCAAGAGATTTTGAATACCGGGCCTTAAGCATTGAAGGGACCGCCAACAATCCAATGGCAGTCTCGGATGCGCCCACCACCCCGGTGGTCGCGGCAAAAATCATGGCAAGAAGCACTGTAGCCACAGCCAGTCCACCATTCATTCCGCCCATCCATCTATGTAAGATCCGAAATGCCTTCTCCGCGACTCCCGAGGATTGCATCATGTTGCCCATGAAAATGAAAAGGGGAACCGCTGCCAGGATGTAGGCTGAAAGAATGCCGTCCATAACCCTTGGGGCGATCATGTACATAAACCCGGGCCCTGACGTCAGAAGGCCGAAAAGAACCCCGACAGTGCCTACGCCAAAAGCCAGCGGAAAGCCGGCCAGTAAGACCAGCAGGCTCAGTATCATCAATATGGTTGTCAGCTCAGGGCTCATGTGGCTCTCCTTTTATTGCTACTGTAAGTGCTCTGATGAATTCCGCGATCCCCTGAAGGTAAAAGAGGAAAATGCCAAAGAGAATGGCTATTTTAAACGGGGCCAGAGAGGGGCGCCAGACACTCGCATGGCTTGTCTCTCCGTGCATCACGGCCCAGAGGGTATTTTCGCCACACTTATAAATGAGAATAGAGAAGAGTGGGAAGAAGAGGAAGATATAAGAGATCACATCCATTCGGGCCTGCCCTCTCGGCGACAGCCTGCTATAGAAGAGATCCATTCGCACGTGCCCCTTGAGGTAATGGCAATAGGCGGCTCCGAGCATTGTGTAGCTGCCATAGAGCATATAAGTCAAGTCGTAGGGCCAGAAATTGGCTTTGGCGAACAGGTAGCGTACTGTGATATCATAACCGATGGCAAGGGTGAGAATCACCACGAGAAAGCTCGCACACTTCCCGGTCCACTCGCTGGCACGATCTATGATACGGAGGAAC
>JAOZQV010000120.1:8318-9727 GCA_029932035.1 Deltaproteobacteria bacterium
AGCACAATCCAACCAAAAAAGGCCTCATACGGTATTGATTTAGGAATTGGGGGATTGAGGAATTGAAGAATTAGATTGGGAGAGATTACTCCTAATTCGTCAATTCGCAAATCCCCAAGCCCGATCTATAAATATGAGGGTATTACACTGATAATATTTCCAGGGTAATACCCCCGTTTGGTCCAAATTGGCGATTTTACGCCAATTCCTCTAATTTAATGAGGGAGACTGTAGAGTTTATGATAGGGGTACCATTGTTCACCGAATTTCTGGATGGAATTCCATACCTTGGCAAAATTCTTATCTTTCGACGCGCGCTTATTCAGGTATTCTGTGGCCCATTTCTGCATGGTGCTTACGGTTTTCGGGTCCATGGTCACCCAGGTAATCCCCTTTTCCTTCAAAAACTTAACCGCCTCAATATTTTTCTGTTCCATCCAGAGCCACTCGTCCAATCTACTCTGGTTAACAGCCGCCTT
The DNA here is from genome assembly GCA_029932035.1 of Deltaproteobacteria bacterium. GTDB lineage: Bacteria > Desulfobacterota > DSM-4660 > Desulfatiglandales > Desulfatiglandaceae > Desulfacyla. The sequence goes on from JAOZQV010000120.1 coordinate 8,798, forward strand.
GAGCGCTGATTTCAGATCCTCGGGTAGCGCTGCGTAGGCCTCTTTGTTGATGATGAGTTCTGTCTGGGAGGCAGGCTGATGAATGCCCGGGAGCATCACATATTTACAGACCTCCCAAATGCCCAAGGTTTTGTCAAAGGCGGGGATGGAGTATTCGGCTGCATCGAGGACCCCTCTTTGCAGGTTCGGCATAATTTCGCCCCCGGGACAGAAGATCACGGAAAACCCGTGCTCCTGAAGGACATCGCCCATCAAAGGCATCATGCGCATCTTCAGCCCCTTGAAGTCCTCCAATGTTCGGATCGGTTTTTTTGCCCACATAAAACTCTCCATGGAAATGGGAGCTGCGGGCAATACCTTTACGTTAAAGCCGTAATCGTCATAGATTTCCTGCCACAATTCTGCGCCACCGCCCTCGTTAAGCCACATCTGCATGCCGAGGGTATTTAGACCTCCAGGGGAAGCAGTGAAAAGGGGCGAAACAGGGATCTTGCCCACCCACATGGCCGAGTAGCTGTATTGAGCCTGGTATGCCCCATGGCTCACAGCTTTTATCCCTTCAAATGGGGGCACCAGAGCGCCGGCAGGATGAACCTCAAAGATTAGCCGTCCACCGGTCGCCTCTTTGACCTTGGCAGCCATACGAACTAATGTATCGTGGTATAACATGCCGGCCGGCACAAACCCCTGCACTTTCCATTTGATAACCTTCTTCTTGGCGAGAGAGGGAGAGGCAAAAATCAACACCGTAGCGATTACCAATAGAGCCTTAAACAAAATTTTTTTCATGATAAGAGACCTCCTAATATATGCTTGGTTTATTTGTCCGAACCGATACAAAAAAAGAGAGATTGTAACAGCTCAATAAAGGGGGGTAAAACCCTAACGGGTAAACTCCAAATAAGGAATTTAGGCGTAAGCCTTTTATAC
>JAOZQV010000494.1 GCA_029932035.1 Deltaproteobacteria bacterium
ATGATTGATGAAGACAATGTGGTCAAGTACGCCCAGGATAACAAGATCCAGTTTTCTACCTATAAGGACCTGACCCAGAGCGATGAAATCATCAAGCTGATCCAGGCCGAGATAAAAGAGGTGAATAATAGCTTGGCCAGGGTGGAGCAGGTAAAGAAATTTACGATTATTCCTAAGAAGTTATATGAAGAGGACGGAGAGATGACCCCCACCATGAAGGTCAAGAGGAAATATGTGAACGAGGCCTTTGGTGACCTGATTGAAGCGATGTATAAGAGAAAGCAGGTATGATTGGGGGATTTATGATTGTCGATAAAATAGTGAGGGATGTAATAACCAATAATAAATAACGAATAACAAACAACCAATTATAAAAGGAGAAAAGGAGGAAAAGGTATGAAAAGATGGAATTGGGTTTTGGTGTTAGGTTGTGCTGTGCTCATGTCTTTAGCGGTCGCTCCCTCTGCATTGGCTGAACGGGGGGTTACTGATACGGAGATCCGTATCGGTCAGTATGGTCCGCAGACCGGTCCTGCGGCCCTCTGGGGTGCAGTGGCCCGGGGAACCGGTTGCTTTTTTGACATGATAAACGCCGAGGGAGGCATCCATGGCCGAAAAATTAAATACTACCTGAGGGATGATGGATATATGCCCCCGAGGACCAAGGCCATTGTCAAAGAGTTGGTGGAGGACAAGGGGATCTTTGCCCTGGCTTCCGGTGTGGGAACTGCAACAGGTATGGCTGTTAAGAGATACCTGAACAAGAAGAAGGTGCCCTGGGTCGGGCCTGCCACCGGTTCGAGCCACTGGGCCTATCCACCCACCAAATATCTCTGGGCCGACTACCCTCTCTATTTTGATGAAGCGGCCATTTTGGTCAAATACGCTGTCCAGACTTTGGGCAAGAAGAGGATTGCCTTTTTTTATCAGAACGATGATTACGGCAAAGAGGGCTTGGTCGGCGCTGAGGCTCAGTTGGAAAAGCTTGGCATGAAACTGGTTGCCTCGGTATCTGTAGAGCCCATGGATACGGACCTCAGTTCCCATGTTATGAAACTGAAGGCTGGAAAACCTGACTGTGTCATCAATTGGTTGCTCCCGAAACATGGCGCCATCATATTGGGCACGGCCGCAAAGATGGGCTTCAAGCCCCAGTGGATGACCACAAGTACCTTGAGCGATATACCGATCATGTATAAGATCAGCAAGGGCCTCTTCAAGGATGTGATTTTTGTTACCTTTGCCGAGCTCCCTGATTCTCAGGCTCCGCTGATGAAAAAATACAGGAAGGCCCAGCAAACATTTGCATCCAAGGATCGGTGGGGAATCTTTTTTTATGCGGGGATCTACTTCACGGAGCCGCTGGTGGAAGGCCTGAGAAGGTGTGGGCGAGACCTCACAGTGGACAATTTTGCGAGGGCCATGGACAGCATCAAAGATTTTAAGGGTATCGGCCCAAAGATCAGTTTTGGTCCGGAAAAGAGACAGGGAACACGCTCTGTCTTTCTTGCCAAGTGCTTAGAGGGCGGAAAGATCGAACGTATCTCTGACTGGATGACCTCTGATCTTAACGTCCAGAAGATGCTCAAGAAATTAGGCAGATAACCTGTCGCTGATCCGGCAACTCAACCGAAAAGTCTCCGCGCCAGAGTTCTTCTGGCCGGAGCATAAGAAGCTGTATTAAGGAGGCTCAAATAATGATTGCAAAGGAAAGATGGATAGGAGATACCGGTTATCTCAAAGGTGGTTTGATTTGCATTTTTCTTATTTTTCTGTTTATGGGATGTGCCACTGCGCCAGGGGGGCTTGACCCCAATATCAAGGGACCGCAGGTGGTAGTGCAACCCGAGGCCGTCACTCTTGGGGTGGTTTCTGTTACGCGCACCCCCATCGTATTCATGGGAAAGGGGTTTCAGCCCGACGATTCGGTTTTTATTGAACTGTTAGGGGTTGATAAAAAGGGCAAGAAGGTCAATGTCCCCATTGCCGATGCAGATGTGGACAGCAACGGATGTTTCACCGCCAAGGTAAGCACCTTAGTCAAGGTGTCAGAGCTACTGAGGGCCAAATTAGGCTCCAATAAGAAGATGGAAACCACCATTATTATAACGCAACCGACAATTCCTCCGGGGGTCTACACCGCTAAAGTGGTGAGCATGGAATCCGATGCAAAATCGGATTGTAAACTCACCCTAATGGCCCCCTATTCGTGGGATAAATTCAAGGATTGGGTCGGGGAGGGAAAGGGAAAGATAATAAAAAAGTAGGTTGTTTTAAGAGTATTCGAAAAAGCCCCTTCGAAATCGGAGGGGCTTTTTTGTGCCGAGATGGCCTTTTTAAAAAACCCTCTATTTTCCCTGTATCTTGAAGTTAGTTTGTTAGCCTGCCGAAAGATTTATCTTGACCCACCAACTCAATTTATCTAAGTTTAATAAGTCAAGGATGCAGGTGTCTCTTTCCTAATCTGGAAGCCTGTGCTCCCTGTACAATTGCTTGACAAGAATGGAATTTTGTCAGGAGAAGGTAGTGGTATGAATGTCACTCTAAAGCTAAAGATCCTTCTTATGGTTG
>JAOZQV010000121.1 GCA_029932035.1 Deltaproteobacteria bacterium
TATTTCATAATCTTAATCATAATCGTAATCTTACTCAAAACGATTATGATTAAGAATACGATTAAGAGTATGAATCCAAAACCAAATAAAGAAGAACCCCCTATGAAACTATACGATGCAAGCATCCCCATTCGGAAAGGGATGGTGACTTTTCCGGGAGATCCCCCCTTTCGAATGGAACCCTGTTTCCAAAGGGAAAAAGGAGACCCGTTTGATCTGGCGCGCATCTCTATGGGAACCCACTTAGGCACCCATGTGGATCCACCCGCGCACTATCTTGATGGAGGCGCCACTGTGGATGAGTTACCCCTAAGTACCCTGGTAGGCCCTGGGATAGTTCTGGATATGCGCGGAATTTCTCAAATAGACCGCCAGGCCTTGGAGGATGCACCCTTTGGGGATCATGTGAGGGTTCTGCTGAAGACAGATAACGGCCCGTTATTGCTTGAGTCTTCCTTTCATGAGGACTATGTCCACCTTACAGAGGACGGGGCCTACTATCTAATAGAAAAAGGGGTTACTCTTGTTGGAATAGATTATCTTTCCATAGAACGATATCAAAATCCTGGTGCGCCGGTGCATCGAACCCTATTGCAGGCCGGCATCCTAATCGTGGAGTGTGTTCACCTTTTAGAGATCCCTCCCGGACCTTATGAAATTTTTTGCCTCCCCATTTGCATCAAGGGTGCGGATGGGGCTCCGGCCAGGGTCCTGTTGGGGGAGCAAAGGAAAGAGGGGGGGCTATGACATCTATATATTACAAGTCTGCTTTGGAATTAGTAAAACTCATCCGTTCTAAGGATCTTTCGCCGGTGGAGCTGATGGAAGAGACCCTTCAAAGGATCGAAGTGGTAAATCCGGCCCTGAATGTCTTTGTGGCCATGAGGGCAGAACAGGCCATGGAAGAGGCAAATGGGTTAGGGGAACGCATAGCCTCCGGCATAGACCCAGGCCCTTTGGCAGGCATTCCGCTCGGTGTCAAAGACTTAGAAGATGTAGAGGGGATGGTGACCAGTTTCGGGTCAATTCCGTATAAGGACAATGTGGTCCATCAGGATTCGGTTCAGGTGGCCCGGCTCAGGAGTGCTGGGGCCATTATAGTTGGCAAAACCAACACCCCGGAATTCGGGTTTACCGGCTTTACAAAAAACCGGCTGTACGGTGTAACTCGAAACCCGTGGAACAGGGAACGGACCCCCGGGGGTTCCAGCGGGGGCGCGGCGGCAGCAATAGCAGCCGGTATGGTTCCTTTAGCCACTGGTTCTGATGCAGGGGGATCCATCCGTATCCCGGCCTCCTATTCAGGCTGCTTTGGCTTGAAGCCCACCTATGGGCGGATACCTCTCGGTCCTGTGGCCCTGCTCCACATGACGCGCACCTGGACCTTAGGTCCCCTCACCAGGAGTGTGGGTGATGCGGCACTGTATTTGGATTGTGTGGCAGGCTATCATCCCGCAGATCCCGGGTCTCTCCCTTCACCTGGCTTTTCCTACTTAGAGGCCCTCAAAAATTTTCCCAAGAACTTAAAGATCGGTTTCAGCCCTACCTTGGGATACGCCCGGGTTCAAAAAGAAATAATGGCCTTAGTGGAGAAGGCCGCGAATTCATTTGAAGAGATGGGACACCATGTTGAAATCTGGGATGGAAAACTTCCCGAGGTAAGCCAGGCCTGGTCTGATCTGATGAATTGGGAGATATATGGGCAACTTCATCAGGATCTGGAGAGAATAAGACCGGAGTTAGGAAGAACACTTGTGAAATCATTGGATAGCGCAAGAGACCTTTTCATTCATGACTATCTCAAGATCCAAGCGATCCGTACAGATTTAAACCGGGTTTTGTGGGAGTATTTCGAGCGTTTTGATCTCCTTCTTACCCCTACCATGCCCACCGAGGCATTTAGAGCAGAAGGGCCGCCACCCTCAGAGATCGACGGCCACGCGATTCCACTCTTAGGGGCGGTGGCATTTACTTATCCTTTTAATCTTTCCGGTCATCCTGCCGCTACAGTACGGGCCGGGCTGACTGAATCGGGACTTCCGGCAGGCCTTCAGATAATCGGGCCGAGATACCGCGATGATCTGGTCCTCCAGGCCGCCTATGCCTACGAACAGTCATATCCGTGGAACGAGTGGCCTGATGTTTGATCAGAATTGACACCCATGTAAAAAATTGTTTTAATGGCACGCAGATTTGCGCAGATGACCACAGATTGCATATTGATCCTGGAAATCCGCCTTTATCTGTGTCCTAACATATAAGAGGAAAGGATAGATAAAGATGAAAGTACTGATTGTTGGTAGTGGGGGGCGTGAACACGCCCTCGCATGGAAGGTTGCACAATCAAGCCAGGTCGCAAAGGTATTTGTGGCGCCTGGTAATGCCGGGACGGCTGGAGAACCTAAGGTGGAAAACATCCAAATCGGTTCAGACGCTATCGAAGTCCTGGTCGATTTCGCCAGGAAGGAAGGAGTGGAAGTTACCATTGTAGGCCCGGAGGTGCCCTTAGTGGCAGGCATTACTGACGTATTTAACCATGCCGGTCTGAAGTGTTTCGGGCCGACGAGAGGAGCAGCTCAATTAGAGGGTTCCAAGGCCTTTTGCAAAGACTTCTTAGCTCGTTATAATATTCCGACAGGAACGTACAAAATTTTTACTGAATTAGAACCGGCCATTAGCTATATCCGTGAGCAAGGAGCTCCAATTGTTGTCAAGGCGGATGGTCTGGCCGCAGGAAAGGGTGTTATCATTGCCCGGTCCGAGACCGAAGCCATTGAAGCGGTCGAGGGAATGTTGGCCGGAAGGGCCTTTGGCGAGGCGGGACAGAGGGTGGTTGTCGAAGAATGCCTCGAAGGTGAAGAGGCCAGTTTCATTGTTATGGTCGATGGAGAGCATATCCTCCCCTTAGCCACTTCACAAGACCACAAGACCCGTGATAATGGAGATTCAGGCCCAAATACGGGGGGCATGGGCGCCTATTCGCCGGCCCCTGTAGTGACCCCGGAGATCTACGACCGGATCATGAAAGAGGTTATTGAGCCCACGGTTAAGGGTATGGCTGCTGAGGGCCATGCCTACACCGGGTTTCTCTATGCCGGGGTGATGATATCGAAGAATGGCACACCCAATGTGCTGGAATATAACTGCCGTTTTGGCGATCCTGAGACCCAGCCGATTATTTTGAGACTTAAGTCCGACCTGATCGAAATGTGCTTGGCCGCCTTTGAGCGGCGTTTAGACCAGGTAGAGGTAGAGTGGGACGATCGTGCGGCCCTGGGCGTGGTAATGGCTGCCGGCGGATATCCGGTTAACTACCATAAGGGCGATGTTATTTTGGGTCTGCCTGAGTATGAACAGGAAGGGATCAAAGTCTTTCACGCCGGGACTAAGATTGAAAAAGGGCGGGTTGTCACCAACGGAGGAAGAGTGCTCTGCGCAACTGCCTTAGGGCTGACAGTTGGCGAGGCCATGGCCAAGGCCTATGAACTGACAAAAGGGATCCGGTGGAACAGGGTCTATTACCGGACTGATATCGGTTACCGTGCGGTCGCGAGAGAGCCCTAACCACACTTGGTAAAGCCGCAGAAATGACAGGTCATGCAGCCCTCTTCAAAACTGATGGTCTGACCGCAATCCGGGCAGGTTTCTCCAAGGAGGCTGTTTTCGTATTTGCCGGGTTTTTTGAGAGGTTGATCTTTCATATACCTTTTTTCAAGGACCCTGCTAATGGCATCAGGAATGGAGAGGACTAATCCATCCTTTTGAAAAACAGGATGTTCACCCCCGATCCCCTTTAGCTGTTCAACAATTTTTTCAACCCTCACCCCCGCCCTGAGAGCCAAGGATACAAGCCTCCCGATCGCCTCGGTCTTTGCGGTGGTGGACCTTCCCGATTTACCGATCGTGGCAAACACCTCAAAAGGCCGATTCTCATACTCTGTAACAGTTACGTATAAGGCCCCCATGCCGGTTGTGATCTTGGTCGTGAACCCTTCCAAGGTCTCTGGCCGCTCTCTTACGGCAGTCATGAACCCGCTGCTTTCGGTCTCTTTATCTTTATCGGCAAATGAGAGGACCTGGTTTTCCTTGCTCCCGTCTCTGTAAATGGTGACGCCTTTGCATCCTAACTCATATGCCAGGTCATAAACCTTCCGCACATCTTCAATCGTGGCATCCCGGGGGAGGTTGACCGTCTTTGACACGGCGTTGTCTACATATTTTTGAAAGGCCGCCTGCATGCGGATATGCCACTCCGGAACCACATCGTGGGCAGTAACAAAGAGCTCTCTTTCCTTCTCCGGTATCTCTTCCATACCCCTGATACTCCCCTCCCTCGCAATGGCGTCCATCAATTCGGGAGTAAAGAAACCCTTTTCCTTGGCCATTTTCTCAAAGTACGGGTTCACCTCTAACAGTTTGTCGTTATCCATGACATTTCTGACAAAACTGAGCGCAAATAAGGGTTCGATCCCGCTGGAACAGTCTGCTATAATACTGAGTGTGCCGGTTGGGGCGATGGTAGTGGTGGTTGCGTTTCTGTAAGAACATCCCTTGCGGTCTTTAAATGTGCTTTTATCAAAGTTCCCAAAAACCCCTCTCTCTTCTGCCAGATCTTTGGATGCTTCATGGGATTCCCTCTGTATAAAACCCATTACCTCCTCTGCTGTTTCAAGGGCCATCTCCGAATCGTACGGAATCCCCAAACGGTACAACAGGTCGGCAAAACCCATGACCCCGAGCCCGATCTTGCGATTCCCCTTCACCATAGTATCAATTTCAGGCAGTGGATATTTAGACATGTCAATGGTATCATCTAAGAAACGGACACTCCACCAGACCACCTCCTTCAGTCCATCATAATCGATGACAGGTCCTGAATCGGTCAGCGTTAAGAACTTGGCTAAATTAATGGAGCCGAGGTTGCATGCCTCCAAAGGAAGGAGTGGCTGCTCGCCACAGGGATTAGTGCTCTCTATTTCCCCTAAGCCCGGGGTTGGATTGTCCCTGTTAATCCTGTCTAAGAATATGATACCCGGGTCCCCATTTTCCCAGGCCTGTTTCACCAACCCATTATAGACCTCTGCGGCATCTAACTCTCCAGCCTTTCTATTATCCCTGGGATTTGTCAGATCGTAGAGCCCCTTTCTCTTGACACTCTCCATGAAGGGGTCTGTGACTGTGACCGAGATATTGAAGTTGTTAAGATCTCGGTTATTCTGCTTACAGTAAATGAAGTCCTTAATATCGGGGTGATCGACCCTCAGAACAGACATATTGGCCCCCCTGCGTGTGCCCCCCTGTTTGACCTGCTCAGTGGCGGTATTGAAAATTCTCATAAAAGAAACCGGACCTGAAGCGATACCGCCCGTTGTGCCGACCCTGCTCTTGGCCGGTCTCAGGCGCGAGAAGGAAAACCCGGTTCCGCCACCCGACTTATGGATAAGCGCCGCGTTCTTCAGGGCATCGAAAATACCCTCCATGCTGTCTTCAACCGGGAGCACAAAGCATGCCGCTAACTGGCCTAATCTGCGTCCGGCGTTCATCAATGTGGGAGAGTTGGGGAGGAACTTTAACTCGGTCATCATCTGATAAAAAATCCCTTCCATTTCTTTTACCCGGGCGTCTCCTCCATACCTCTTCTCCGCCTTTGCAATATGCTTGGCCACCCGGCTGAACATCTCTTCAGGGGTTTCAATAACTCGCCCCTCGTCGTCTTTCCTGAGATATCTTCTTTCCAGCACCCGTCTTGCGTTGTCGGAAAGCACCAGACCTTTTTTTATGAAAATAGATCTGTCCAACCGGATCGGGGAGGTCTTGGAAAGTCCAAATTCAAGCAGTTTTGCCTCGATCATCGTCTCTATAACAGACATGGTAATGGTCTCGGTCTCCATCTTGGCGATTTCTTTGTGAAGAAACCTGCTGATGTCCATGGCCTGATCTGTATTGATTGGGTTTTCGCTGATTAAAAGATCAGAAAACCGGCTGTCGTCCAATCTGTATGCGCCGAGATCAAAGGCTTCCTCTTCTGTAACTAAGATCTTCCCTTGTTGACCCATGGACATCCTCCTAATTCAGTACGCTTCAAAAATTCATAATCTTAATCATAATCCTTTACAGCCTGTTTTAGGGATGTTCGATTATGATTACGATTAAGATTATGAGTAAGAAAATAACCTAAATGGCCGACGTTAAAGCCAATCCCTAAAACGCCTTTTTGTGCCCTTCGAGTGGCTCGTGGTAAAATCACTTTTTGCTTAAAAACCTTGGCGTCTTTGCGCCTTTGCGTGAGGCCTTGCCTGTTTCCTGAAAATAAGATACATATGAAGTATGGCCGGACATTAAATATTGATCAATGATCTAAGAGTGCGAGTTGAGAAACCGTTTTTACAAGTCTTACGCCTGATTCTGAGAGAAATAAAAGACCATACTTCAAGATTCATCACGAGGATTCTATTTTACATACAATATATAGTATGTCAAGAAAAAAAAGCATACCATATCTGACTATATCCAGGAGGAGGACTAATCCATTGAAACTCTTTAATAAAAAAAATCAGGGCAGCAAGAGGGCCCGATGTTGCGCTGTCCCCCTTTTTATCTGGGCCCTAATCCTCGCAGGGTTCGTAACCAATCTCAATGCCGCTTCGGTGACTGAGGGGGCAAAAAAATTCAAATTAGATAACGGATTTACAGTCATACTCAAAAAAGATAACAGCGCACCTGTAGCGGCTATCCAGGTATGGGTCAAGACAGGAAGCGCCAATGAAACAGAAGAAGAGGCAGGGATCACACATCTTATAGAACATATGATTTTTAAGGGTACTCCCTCTAAAAAAACCGGGGAAATCGCCAGGACCATTGAGGTCTCCGGGGGTCACATCAATGCCTATACCTCATTTGACAGGACCGTGTACTACGTGGAAATTGCCAGCGCCCAGTTTGTTACCGGCTTAGATGTCCTTTTAGATGCTGTGCAGCATTCCCTCTTTGACGCCGAGGAGCTTGAGCGTGAAAAAGAGGTGGTTTTAGAGGAATATCGGCGGTCCTTAGATATCCCTGAAAGGCAATTGGGTCGGGCCATAATGGAATTGAGCTACAAGAAGCATCCTTATAGACGTCCGATCATCGGATATGAAAAGACAATTCGATCCTTTGATCGGGAGGCCATCCTGAGTTATATGGACAAGTGGTATACCCCCGCCAATATGGTTCTGGCAGCGGTTGGGGACTTCGATATGGAAGAGGCGCTCAAAACTATCGAGGCCCTTGTCAGGGATTTTCCTCAGAGGACAGGAAAGACGCCTTTTAGACCGGAAGAACCACCGCAGACCGCTCTTAGGCAAATTATCAAAAAAGCTCAGGTTCAGCAGGTCTATCTGAATATGGTCTGGCACATACCCTCTGTAACCCACAAGGATATGTATCCCCTCGATATTTTAGAAACTATTCTGGGTCATGGTAAAAGCTCAAGGCTGTACAGCCGTTTGAAAATGAATGCCAATCTTGTCTACGACGTCAGTGCGGGGGCCTATGCCCTTGCAGACCCTGGACTCTTTTCTTTAGACGCAACCCTCAGCCCTGATAAACTTGATCTCGCACTTGAGGCCATTGGGGATGAGATCTCGACCATCACCCGCGAACGGGTTTCCGAGTCGGAGTTGACAAGGGCCAAGACCATTGCCGAGGCCAATTTTGTTTTTGATATGGAAGATATGGCAGGGCAGGCAAGAACCTTGGCGTTTTTTCAGACCATGACCGGCGATATGCATAATGCCGACCACTACCTAACTAATTTGAAAAAGGTCCAATCCGATGATGTCGTCCGTGTTGCAAGAGATTACCTCCGGCCGGAAAACCTCTCCATAGGGGTTATGGCGCCCGAAGGCACAGAGATTACCCTGGAAGAGAGGGTAGTTGCGTCTCTATTCACACAGACAGATCAGGCATACTCGCATAGAGGAGTGGAAAGTCCTGAGGGAGAAAAGGATACGGCAATGGTCGTTCTCCCTAACGGTATGAGGTTGATTATCAAAGAGAATCATCGCCTCCCCGAAGTTTCAATTGTCGGGGTTTTTTTGGGAGGAACGCGTCTTGAAAAGCCCGGTGAGTGGGGGATATCCAATTTTGTGGCCAACATGCTGACAAGGGGGACAAAGGAGAGAACCGCTCAAGAGATAGCTTCCACTGTAGAATCGTGGGCTGGCTCCCTGAACGGGTTCTCGGGACGAAACAGCATAGGAGTCTCAGCCAAATTCTTGAGCCGGGATCTTTATGCCGGGCTTGAACTATTGGCTGATGTTGTGCTTAATCCTGCATTCCCTCAATCAGAGATAGACAAGGTTAGAGTGGACGTCCTCGCTGCCATTAAGGCCAAAAAGGACCGGCCTACGGCACAGCTTTTTGAGCTGTTTTATAAGACCCTCTACCCAAATTATCCTTACGGACATCCCCGGACAGGAACCACGGAAACCATCCAATCTATTAATAGATCAGACCTTGAGAAATGGTATAAGTCCTCTATAGCAATCCCATCCAATTTTGTCCTGACAGTGGTAGGAGACCTGAAAAAGGATCAATTGGTCCCTTACATCAAAACGCTCTTTGGGCCCTTTTCTCCCTCAGGACATAAGCTTCCAGACGTGGCACCCGAACTCCCAATTGCGAAGTTCAGAGAGGCCCATTTGAAGCGCCCGGGGGCCCAAACCCATCTTGTTGTAGGATATCTCGGGGCAGGCCTGAAAAGCAAGGACAACCCCCCCATGGCCCTGATCAAGACGGCACTTGCAGGACAGGGGGGGAGGTTGTTCACCCAGCTCAGGGATAAACAGAGCCTCGCCTATGCCATAACCGCTTTCAGGAGTCCGGGGCTTGACACAGGCGTTTTTGGCGCTTACTTGGCATGCGACCCCAAGAAGACGGTCGTCGCTACAGAGGCCATCTTCGCAGAATTGGACAAATTAAGAGAAAAAGGGCTGACCCAAAAGGAATTGGAGGGAGCAAAGAGCTATCTATTGGGAAACCTTCAAATAGGGCTTCAGACCAATGGGAGCCAGGCAATGCAGATGGCCGTGGACGAGCTTTACGGCCTGGGCTACAACAACCTACCCAAATTCATCCGGGACATAAAGGCGGTTACCTTAGACGAGATCAAAGACGCAGCGCAAAAGATTATTGTTCCCGGAAAGTATGTGCTTGTCACAGTGGGGCCTGATCAACCATAGCGCACCGTCCCAAAAGCTCTTTCTTACATTTTCGCAAAACAAATTGACCGGATATCCGGCATATGTAATCCACTTATATTTTTAAATACATGCTAATATGTTGATAATATTTAACAATCATTTAGATAATGCCCACAATATGGATTAACTGCCGTCTACTAACATATTTTCAACAATCGAGTATCGAACAGTCGAATCCCGAATTACGAATTCTATAATTCTGACGGCGAAATCAATAAGACGATCCTCAAAGTTAATTCTTTGTTTTCTTTCGTCACTCGTCACTTTTTGATCGTGATTCGATTACTAATACACAGGCAACCTAAATTCCCAATTTTGCAGAAAGAACTTTCAGGATACGGCAGTAGTATTGCGGATTGCGGCTTTTTAGAGCCCGAGTTCTCTGGCCAGGATTATCCGCATGACCTCTGACGTACCTTCCACAATCTGCAATACCTTGGCCCCCCTGTAATATCGCGAGACCGGGT
>JAOZQV010000122.1 GCA_029932035.1 Deltaproteobacteria bacterium
CAATCAACAATCATCAGTCCTCTGCTCCGTTATAATTTCTTCGAGGGCGACAAAGAGCGGATCATGCTCCCTCCGGTTTTTCTTGGCAGTATTCAGAATTTCGGTGAGGAAGACCATCCTTGACCAGTCGAAGGGTTTGTTCTTGAGCCCCCTGACTTTGTCAACGGTCAGCTTCCCAGGAAAGCTTGAGGGTATTTCATGGTCAAGGGCTTTGAAAGCCAACATGGTGCGGACACACTTATCACAGGCGCAACAGTTGGTGTCAGGGGGGGTATCATATCTGTATTGCCCCTCCCAGCACACCTTGAGGTTATCGAGCGCTTCAGGCCAGGCGAAGAGGGCTTCTAATTTTTCTATTCTGGTAAAAACCATATCGTGGTGAATCTCAAAGCTGTTGCTTGAGAGCAATCGATCTGTCAGCGGATGACTGCCCCAGGGGGCTAAGTGAAGATATGAATGACTGCTTCCCACGAGACAACCCCCACATATTTTGCGGAACAGAGATGCCGTTGAGGCAAGCACGCATGCATGTGATGTCCAGAACCTTTTGATGGAAAGGAGATATTTCAGGTTTGTCCTTACGTTCAAAAATCTCAAATCGTGGTATCCTGAAAAAAGCCTCTTATTCCTTTCAGCCACGTTCTTGCATTCCCTGTCATAGTCTATATTGACGTCGAAGCCTTCCACATAAAGGATAGTGTTAACGTCGAACAACTTCCTTTTGATGGGACCTCGCCGTAATATGTGGTTTAGTGCGCTGAATGCCCCATCAACACCCCCGGAAAAGCTGAGCATGACCTTATTATTGACCTTTTTTTCCTCTACCTCGCTGTCAGGTATTATTTCAATCTGTTTGTATTTTCCAGGGAACCACAGACTGAAAATGAGCTGATATTCTTCCAGATTGTCAAGCAAAGAGCGAGAGACAGGGCCATGGACCTTTAATGTGGCATTGTCTTCCATAGCCTTCAGCAATGCGGCGAGTACAAATGAATCCATGAGGTCACAGGAGCAGTGCTCCCATTGGTCAAAAGGGATAGAATACCATAACCGCAGGTCTTCACTATAAGGCCTTGCCAAACGGACATGGATTTTGAATCTGTAAATATCATCACAACGCTCTATGTTATCCAGGTAAAGATCCAGGTTTTTCATTGATATCTCCAAGATACCTTTTCGTCCCTTAAAGTCCGATGCCTTAGCAAATATGCAGCTTGGTGTATTACCGTTGCCTGAGGAGGTTGTGATTATTTTCGGGTCAGTCCCTGCGGCGGGGCATCATTGGATACATTGGGTTGGCAGGTCATCTGGCGGGGAATTTACTCATTCTTACTCCATGATTCAATTCTTAATCTTTTCATGCAGTTCACGTATCCTTCCACTAAGCGCCTTGCATATATGAAGGGCAATCTGCGGGTATTCTCTCACAATTTCGGTAAACTCCTGCTTGTGGAGGATCAAAACCCGGGCTTCTTCCGCCGTACGAATGGTGGCAGACCGAACAGCATCTTCAAAAAGGGCCATTTCACCAAAATAGTCTCCGGTGCCGATCCGGGCCAACTCTATTTCGCGTTCTCCTTCTTCCCCCGCGCCTTTGATAACAGATACCTCCCCTTTGATAATGAGAAACATGGTCTCACCGGATTCACCCTCTCTGATAACGATTTCGCCGGCCGGATAATTAACCTCCTCTGTCACCGATGCAATGGCAGCTAACTCGCCCACGGAAAGGCCTTCAAATATGTTGATCCCCTTTAGACGCAAGATTTTGTCAGGGATAGAAATCTCCGTTTCCATATTATCCTCCATTTTACCTGGGTCATGATGCCCTATATCCATGGCACAGAGCGCCATCTGTCGAATAAATGTATTCTCTGACTCTGTGAATGCTTTGATCTTTTCCATATCGATTCCGTCATCCCCCTGTTTAGAGATCAGGAACAGGGTCAACACCACCGTCACCCAATCCTGTTTGCCCAAGAGATGGGAGCAGACCGCGCCCTTATCAGAACCAAAATCAGGAAGTTTAAAATTTTTAATGCCGACTTTTAAGGTCTCAACAGGCGGAATCCCTTCTAAGAGAGGGAGCATAATGCCTGACAGGGAAGTGTCCATGGCATCATCCAAGGCCTCTAAGCTGTTAGATCGCTGGCGCGCATCAGTGGAAAAAAGGCCTCTCCAGATAATCCTCATCTGGCCTGACCTGTCCTCGGTGGCCAGGACCCGAACGATATTTTCCAATTCAATATGTTTCTTATTTTCCAGATGGTCTATTATCAGGTCTCTCTCCTGACCTTCGGGGAGAAGCCGAAGCCCTTCCATTTCGGCCAAATAGTTGTAACATCGCTCTACCTGGGAGCGGGCGAATCGAAAGATATCAAGATCCTTGATGTTCAGCGATTGCAACAGGACAAATATCCCCTCGCGCACCTTACGTCTGGGGATATTCAGCGATTCAACAAGAATCTGGGCATTTTGATAGGGGGATGTCTTTATTTTCTCCTGTGCAAGCTTACAGACCCTTTCTGAGGCATCATCCATCAGACCAATGACCGTTCTGATGGCATCATCGTCTTTCAAGTCAAAGGCCTCTAAGGCGGCTAATCGAACAGGTTCTGCAGGGTGACCAAGATAAGGAGCCGCAAAGCTGTTCGGTTCAGGGGCCTTGAGACGGTGAAGGGCTGTCAGTATAAAGGGGAGAATCGAACTGTCTTCTTCCTCTTCAAGCATGCCCTTCAAGCGGGAGATATAGGATTCGTCCGAGGATTCACCCGAAGCGATAATGCCGGCCCTTTTTTCAGAGAGATCATCAGAATTCAGCCATGAATCAATGATCCCTTTGTACTCATCAGGGGATTTGTTGTAGAGCCCTATGACAGCGTAGGCCTTTACGTCCGGATCTTTACTTGTTTCAAATACTTCTTTGCAGAAGTTGTGGGAAAGTCCGGCAGGAAGTCTGTTTGCCGCTTTTACAACGGCAACTGTGAGATCACGGTTTTCAGTAGCCACTAAATCTCTGAACAGGGAAATGGACTGTTCGCCTGCATCGGGAGACAGCATGGATAGGAGTTCAATCCTGGTTATGTCATCATTCTGTTTCAGGACCGTCAGGATATGGGTGTCAAGATCTTTGACGCCCTGGGATTTGAGTATGCGCGCATGCCACAGACAGTCCTCCCCGCGGGAAGAGAGGAAGGTTTTCACGAGCCCGGACTGTATCTGTTTGTCCGCGAAGACGCTCCCCACGTCCTTCTCTTCCAAGGATTTGAGATCGAGCATATTCCTCGAAATAAGGTCGAGCAAGATCTGAGAATAACTCTTTTTAAGCGCCAAACTCGTGGCAATCCATCCCCCCACAAAAACCATAGCTATAATGGAAAGGTATCTCGGGGAGAAAAGCCCTTCAGAGACCATAATAATGCCGGCCCCCAACAATATCCCTATACGGACCACTGTCCCCCTCAAAAAGGGTCTGATCATTGCGCGATATTCCAACGGGAACAGACCCATCAAAACGGCCCTTGCAGGACCGTTCATGGTGGTTCTTATGACATTGGTCGATACCCTTGCATACATGGCCGAGAAGATGTCAAACCGCAGCAGAAAGGCCAAGAATACAAGCATATAATTGAAGGGGTGAAACATAAGGACAATCGGGAGACCCCAGCGGCCATATACCCTACCCACAAACAGCAGTATAATCAGACTGACAATATTCATGCAGCCTCTGAAGTACCCAAAAAAGCTGAGCATTCCACCCTGGGTGGCAAAGGCCGAATTAACGGTATAGGCAAACTGGTAATTCAAGATCGGGATGATGACATTGGGGAGCAGCGTCAGGAGGATAAGGACTTTGACAAGGGTGGATTCCTTCATAAGAGGCAATATGTTTTTGAATTCCTTTATGACAGAGGTCTTCTTTTTTGGCTTTTTGCCCTTTTTGTCTGAGAGTAACAGGGTGGGAAATTTGGCCCCCATTTTTTTAACGACAATGGCGCCTGTTACGGTGGTTATCAGATAGGCGAACATCAAATTATCCATGGTTATGGCCTTGGCCAGGGGGGGGGTAGCAAAACTGCCGAGAATCCCTCCTATAGCGCCTCCGGCCGTGATCAGGGGAAATAGACGCTTGGACTGTCTGGTATTAAACAGATCATTGGCCAGATTCCAGAATAAGAGCGCCAACAGGACTTCATATTGGGCCTTCAGGACATACAGTACCGGGTAGATGAGGTCAAAGCCGAGGGGCACCACAAAGCGGAGGCCGGCAACGGTGATTCCGCAAAAGAGAAGCATATAGCTGAGCATACGGCTTCCCGGGATCTTTGCCATGAGCCCGGTCAGAAATGCCATGACAAAAAAGGTGGATATGGAGTTAGCCACGTTGACAATCGGCAGGTATTCTACGCCATATCTCTTTAAGAAGGCTGTTTCTGCAAAATTATTAAAGAGGATGCTTGAAGTACGGATGAGAAAAAGGATGACCAGGACCCAAAAAAAGAGCGAAATTTCATCTTCGTAGATTTTGAGCCATTTGCCAAGGAGTTTGAGCACAGGCGCCTCACTGTCGAGTTGTCAAGGAATTAACCAGATAATCTACTTGGCTACCGGTACGGTGTCAAGGGTTTTAATCCCTGCTTAGGGGTGAAGGTTTAGAGGTAGTCCTCTCTGACAGGAGAAAAGATTTCCACCATCACAGAGTCTTCAAGGATCTCCGCTGCATGCACAATATCACCATGCAGACACCAGCTATCTCCCGGTCCGGCCTCGAACTCTTCATCCTCAAGAATGAATTTTACCCGGCCGGAGACTAAATATCCGGTCTGTTCGTGGGGGTGGCTGTGCTTGGGAACCAAGCTGCCCTTATTTATTCTGAATTCGCATAAGTGCGTCTTTTCACCATGAACCAGCGTCTTTAGCCGCACGCCCTCTACCGGCATCATGTACCCACTATCCTCTCTCTTGTAAAACATCTCATATCCTCCTTTTATTCGTCTTACCACGTTTGGTTAAGATTTCGATCACCTGGACATCAGGCGGAGGGAAAGTAAACTTTGAAAGGTCGGTTAAGGCAATCCACCTGGTTTCCTGGCCTTGCAGGGGGACAGGCTTACCTTCCAACCAGGTACAGTTGAAAACATGCAGGGAGATCCTCTTATCAGGATACTCGTGATCCACCGTTAAGAAAAGCTCGTCCACCCTTACCTCGACCCCTAATTCTTCTTTTATCTCCCGTTGAAGGCACTCTTGAAGGTTCTCCCCCTCTTCCTGTTTGCCCCCGGGGAATTCCCAGAATCCCTCGAGGTGGGTCCCTTTTGGCCGTGTTGCTATTAGAAGCTTCCCTTCTTTCCAGATGAGTCCGGCAGTTACGTCACAGTAGAGCATCCTTTTATCTGTTTCATCTGCCCTGTTCACTAATCACCATCTCCACCAACGCCTTGTAACCTTAATCTCAGGTATGCCTCTGATGCTTCATCATGCTCGGGTGATATCTCAATAATTCGCTTATAGGCTTTTGCAGCCCCTTCGATGTTATTGTTTTTTTCTCTTAGCCTTGCCAACTGCAGCAATAAATCAAGATCTCTTGGCCGCGCCTTAAGTATCTCTTCCATTTGGCTTACTGCCTGATCTTCCTTCCCGGTCTTCAGACAGGCTAAGACTAAGCACTCCCTGAAAATTATCTTCTGAGGGTACGCTTCAACGGCCCTTTTCATGATTCGAAAGATCTTTTCATACGCACCCTTAGCACGTAAGTTCTCAAACATATCCATGAGCAACGGCTCGATTTCTTTTGGCTTTGCATTCAATATCTCTTCCATCTGCTTCACTGCGTGATCATCTCTCCCAGTCTTCAAATATGCAGAAACCAGATATTCTCTGAGGACAATCTCCTTTGGATTGGCCTGCAACCCTTTTTCCATGATAGGAATTATCTTTTCATATTCATCCTTTTGCTTTAAATAATCAAAGATAAAGTCATAAATATCGCTTTCTTTTGGCGTCAGTTTAACAAGGATAACGGCTTCTTTAAACGCTAATGGGAGATTTTTTTCCTTTTTGTAAATATCAAGAAGAATTCCATGCACAGTGGCATCCTCTGGGTGTAATTTCACATACTTTTTAAAAAAGGGCAAAGCGCCTTTAAGATTTCCCTCTTCGTATTCAAGGGCGCCTAAATTGTATGTAATGGTTTCGTCTTCCGGGTTGAGGGAGAGGATCTTTCTGTAAATCGTCTTAAGGGATTTTTTGTCCCCCTGTTTTTCCATAACCTTGGCCATTAAGGTAAGGGCTTCGTCTGAGCCCGGATCCTTCTTCAAGACCTCGGAAAGGTACTTCCGGGCCTTCTCGAATTCGCCTCTTTTCATAAGGGCCAGCGCCAACTTCAAGCGCCCTTCAAGGTCGTTGGATCTCAGGGTTATCGCGTTATCTAAATAAAAATTAGACTTTTCCTCCTGGTTGATCTTCTCATAAAGATAGGAGAGATTGTAGTGAAGGTTCGCATCCTTCTGGTCGATTTTGGCCGCACTGAGATAGCAGGAAATCGCCTTCTCAGGCTTACCGGTCTTTGTATAAAGATATCCAAGACTTTTATAGATCTGGAGTCTGTCTTCCTCTTTCGTACGTTTCAAAAGGTCTTCATATTCTTGGATTGCGCTGTTCCAATTTTCGCTCTTCTCTAATATTTCTGCTAACTCCGTTCTTGCTTCAAGATCATCAGGGTCAAGGTCGATAAGCCTTTTAAAAGTCAGAATAATCCCATCTTTATTATCCATATTCTTGTAGACTTCAATGAGCTCCGCAAGGGTATCATGGTCAACCTTTTTCTCTGCCATTTCCTCAAGCATCCGGGCGGCCTGTTTCCATTTCTTGAGGGCCTTGTATTCGTCAAGAAGGCGGCGCCTGAGGCGTCTGTTCTCAGGCGTGAGACGCTGACCGCGCTCGAGAATAGCCAATCGCATATCGTTATCAATGATCCTGTTGGCCTTGTCTAACCAGTCTTCCGTATAGGGTTGGACCACCCAGATCAGATCTCCTATATCCCGGTTATAGCGCTTTACGTGAATTATAAAGTTGTAGCGATCAAAGGCCTCTTTATGGGGTAAGATGTCGGCAATTGTCAGCTCTTCGTATCGAAGCGCATTCACGTCAAGGCCTTCCGCTGACAGACGGATATTTAGATTGAAGGGGATGTTTGTGGATATATCGAGTATTTTGACCCTGTCGTTGGGGTGAAGGGCGAGGGTTTCTCCTGAGAGAATCCTATGGGTTTCATGATTTATACTGAGGGTGATGTAATTAAGACGTGGGGATTGGGTAAACTTGTAATGCCACAACCACCAGCCACCAGCCAGGGAGCTTAGTAGTAACAGGACTGTCACCCAAAAGGTTAGATGACGTTTGGCTTGTCTTTTCTTGCTCCTTATTGGCAATTGGCGACCTCAAAGGATTGAATATCCTTTTGCGGACCTATCGGAAATCGTCAACCTTACTTTCCCTTGGTCCTTTTGCCAAATTTTCCTTCCCAAAGGAGAAGGATCGGGCTTGCCACAAAGATAGACGAATAGGTCCCTACAATTATCCCAACCAATAGGGCAAATGCAAAGTCATGAATAACTCCACCGCCTAAGATAAAGAGGGCCAGGACGACGACCAAGGTAGTTGTAGATGTGAGTATGGTTCGACTTAGGGTTTGATTTATACTAATATTCATGGTCTGTTCAAAGGGCCTTCTCCTGAAACGTCTCAAGTTTTCCCGTATTCTGTCAAAGACGATAATGGTGTCGTTCAGGGAATATCCGACGATGGTGAGAAAGGCTGCAATGATTGAAAGAGATATTTCCCTCTCTGTCAAGGCAAAGACGCCGACAGTGATGGTAACATCATGCACGAGGGCGATTATAGCCCCTAAGGCATATTTCAGATTTAGAAACCAACACAGGCTGAGCGTAACGAGCAGAGCTAACAGGATGAGCCAGGTTACGCTGACGCCGAATGTGGATGTAATATAAACAACAAAGGCGAGAGAAACCGCCATTATGATGGACATTAACCATTTCAATTCAAATCGACCAGAGATATATATTGCGATGAAGAGGAGGGCGTAAAAGATGGCAAACAGGGCCTTTTGTCTCAGGTCTTTGCCCACCTTGGGTCCGACCATTTCCACCCGCCTTATTTCAACTCCCTTTCCGAATACCTCATTAAGCGCCTGCTCAACACTGTCGCTTAAACCTCTCAGTTCAACGTTGGTTTTCCTGATGCGGATCAGGTACTCGGACTGTGCGTGCTCGCCGAATTCCTGGACAATGCTGTCCTCTAATCGAACCGGTCTGAGGGCCTTTTTGATTTCAGAAGGAGATGTATTTTGAGGTAGCTTAACCTGGACCAGCACACCACCGGAAAAATCTACACCATAGTTGGGTCCACCCCTCCAAATGAGCAGAACAACGGTGGCAATAATCATCGCGCAGGAAAAGATGAATGCGATGCGACGCTTTCCTATGAAATCAATGTTAATCCCTGGTTTTATGAATTGCATTTATTGACTCCGGTCATTTGATTGAATATTGAATTGTTAATATTGGATATTGATAGAATCGCTTCGCTGAACCATTGCTCAGCCTTTTTTAAATACTGATCCTTTTCATGTTCCGCTGCACATACAAATAATCGAATATGATTCTGGTTACAAAGATGGCGGTGAACAGACTGGCCAAAATTCCGATACTGAGGGTCACAGCAAATCCTCTTACCGGTCCGGTGCCGAACTGAAAGAGGACGAGCGCTGCGATTAGTGTCGTAACCTGGGCATCTAAGATGGTGACAAGGGCCTTGCTGTATCCTCCGTCAATTGAGGCCCGTGGTGTCTTTCCCAATCTCAGTTCCTCCCGGATGCGCTCAAAGATCAATACATTGGCGTCAACAGACATTCCGATGGTGAGGATAATACCTGCGATTCCGGGCAGGGTGAGGGTAGCGCTGAAAAAGGCCAGTCCTGCCATAATAAATAGGATGTTCAAGATAAGGGCAAAATCAGCGATGACACCGGACAGGCCGTAATATATCATCATAAAAAGGATAACTATTGCACCGCCTATGAGCATTGATTTGAAGCCCTTTCCTATTGAGTCTTTTCCGAGAGAGGGGCCCACTGTCCGTTCCTCGATAATCTTGACAGGAGCGGGTAGCGCGCCTGCCCTCAGTACGATCGCCAGGTCTCTTGCCTCATCCATGGCGTAGCGTCCTGTGATCTGGGCCTTTCCACCCGAGATTTTATCCTGGATAACGGGTGCAGAGTTGACCTTATTGTCAAGGACGATTGCCAATCTTTTCTTAATGTTTTGACCGGTTATCTGCTCGAAGAGTCTTGCTCCTCTGGCGTCAAATGAGAGAGAGACGTAGGGCTCATTGTACCGGCTGTCTATCTGTACCCTGGC
Source organism: Deltaproteobacteria bacterium (assembly GCA_029932035.1). Lineage (GTDB taxonomy): Bacteria > Desulfobacterota > DSM-4660 > Desulfatiglandales > Desulfatiglandaceae > Desulfacyla. Next base: position 9,438 of record JAOZQV010000122.1, read on the forward strand.
ATCTATTATATATTCCCCGGTCAGGGCGGTCCTTTTTTTCACAAGATAGGGGATCTTCTTTTGTCGACCGCTCTTAGGATCAATGGCAATCTGGTAAAGTATTTCATCGCCGGGGGGGATCTTCCCCTTAAGCGCCTCTTCTACGCTATGCTCTTCGTCAACCAACTTAAATTCCAGAAGAGCGGTCTTGCCGATCAGGGCGATAGCCCTCTTGGGGTCTTTCACTCCGGGTAGTTGAATCAGAAGCC
>JAOZQV010000495.1:0-907 GCA_029932035.1 Deltaproteobacteria bacterium
ACCTGTTTTTGTCTGACGGCCTCTACGGCGGTTTCCATGGTGGCATGGGCAGTGATCATGACGTACTCGGTCTCCGGGCATAGCCGGCTCAGCTTGGTTACCAGTTCCGGACCCGGTATGGGGGGCAGCTTGATGTCCACCAGGGCAAGATCAAACATCTTTTCCTGGAACAGGGCGATTCCCGCTCTGCCGTCATAAACCGCCTCAACACTGTAACCCTCTGCCTCCAAGATGTCTTTGAGGTTGGAAGCGAGTGCCACATCATCATCAATTATGGCTATTGAAACCTTTTTTTCCATCTTTTGCCTCCGTGTGGTCTGACGGTATAGTCTACCGGGGTTTATTGATAATTGCTCCAGATCTCCCTTTGGTTCAGTTCATATGGATGGGAAGACGCACCGTAAAGGTGGCCCCGTTCCCCTGCTCTGATTTAACATGGATGGCGCCATGATGCTTTTCTACGATCATTTTGGTCATGGACAGACCAAAGCCCATCCCCTTGGCGCGGGTTGTAAAGAGGGGCTGGAAGATTTTACTGAGATGTTCCTGGGAAATACCCGGGCCTGTATCGGCAAAGGACACTTCCACCTCATGTTCATCAGTGCGTCTAAGCGCAACGGAGAGGGATCCTTTTCCATCCATGGAACGGATGGCATTATGGATGATATTTCTGAAAGCCATGCCCAGCGCCTCCGGGTCTCCATCTATCTCGATCTCTTCTTCTGCGTATGTTTCAATGACCTTGACCGTTTCGGGGGGACCAGCCGTTTTGATTGAACCGACCACAACATCGATCAGGTTGAGCCTTTCCAGATTGAGCGCCGTTGTACGGGTTAAATCGGCAAGGCTTTTGATGATCCCATCGCTCGTGATTGCCGGGACGATATCTTCCTCTGCAATGGAAAAT
>JAOZQV010000495.1:917-2557 GCA_029932035.1 Deltaproteobacteria bacterium
CATGTGAACGCGACGTAAGGGACAACCTGACCCTGCCTACACGATTATTGTCATAATACAGATCCGATTCCCTGGTTATTGCCGGGACCACATCCTCCTTTGCAATGTGAAAGATCTCTTTGCCGCCAGAATCCGTAATGCGCAGACCGGCAATGTGCTCGTTCTTGTCGAAGTAGGATACAATTTCGTTGAGATGCCTGTCGTTCAGGTACCAGAGGGGCTCACCCACCGTATTTACGATAAAGGCCAGGTATTCATCGGCCTTTTCGTTTAGATCGGCGCTGGTCCTTTGGGTGGCAATATAATAGCTTGCAAAGATACCAATCCCCGACACCACCATGACGGTAAGGAGTATGCTGACCGTTAGATTCCTGGATATGGAAAGTCTCTTCATTTGAATACCCTAACCCGGTTAAACAGAAACAGAAAAGGTCTCACGCAAAGACGCAAAGAACACCTACAGTTTATTGGCAACCCGGAAAATACCATCCTTTATTAGCGCAGCCCCAAAATTTATGAGAAGTCCCAACCTTCTGTGAATGTGATACGAAGCATCAACAACGATCTTCGCAATTTCGTTTTCAGTCATAGTTATTTATCTTTGCGGCTTTGCGTGAGTAAAAAGTTGAACCACCATTCATCTTTTTCTATCAGTGGTTTTGTTCCTTTGACGGTTCCACGATGAGTTCTTTGAACTGCTGTCGCAATTCAGGGACCACATTGTCGCTGACAAGCGGTGTAAAGAATTGAAAGAAGGCTTCAGTTGGAATCTGTTTTCGCAGGATCTGGTTCACCTTCTTAATCATCTGTTTTCCCCATTCATTTTTCGGGGCTACAATGTGACCCACTTTGTAGTGCTTTTGTTCCTTTATGGGAATGAAGACGATCTGATCCGCAATTCCCATTTCACTTGCAATATGCCGGGTCCCGTTCAGCGCGAGGAAATAGTCGATACGTTTTTTCAGCAGCAGATCTAAGGCATACTGATTCATTTTATCTGTCCTGTACTCCGTATACACATTTCCTGCCTTTTCATATTCCTTGAGCAGTTCATCCACGCCACTGCCAAAACTGATGGAGTCAAATATCAGAAACCTTAACGCCTTGTCATCTAGAAGCGCTTTAAGGGAAAGGGCTTTACCGCCGCCAAACCTCTGCAGATCGTCTTTCCTGATCACCACCATGGTCGGTGGAGAAATTCTACAGGGGATTGAATAATACAGATACTTTGCCCTGTCCGGGGTTTTGTAAAGACCCCAAAACAGGTAGTGCTTGCCATGTTTAAACTCCTCCAGCATCCTTTTCACAGGCAGCAGCACGACCTCATGTTCGTATTCGGGCATATTTTCCCATATGAGATTATAGATCTCCCAGCCAGCGCCGCCCACAAGCTTATCATTGTCACAGATGTAGATCGGATAGAAGTAGATGTAGGGCCAGATGATTTTCTCTTTGGCATCCGCTGTTCTGGAAAAACCCAAGCAAAGTACAGCAATGGTAAGAATGACATAGAGTTTCTTAAACATGACATTTCCCTCCGGATCCTAACTTATTTACCTATTTCTCCAGTTCTTCCTTAACAGCAAGGCCTATCTTTTCCAGCAACAACGGCTTTCTTATATACGCTCCTGCACCCAGAT
>JAOZQV010000496.1 GCA_029932035.1 Deltaproteobacteria bacterium
TTGAAAAACCTGGGCGAAGCGAATCCACAAATATTCAATAATCACTATTCAATATTCAATTCAAACATGCCTCCAAAAACATGGCAAATAAAAGACCTACTCAAGGTCTCCACCGACTATCTAAAAAGCAAGGGAATCGAAAATCCCCGTCTCAACGCTGAAGTGCTTTTGGCGCACCAACTCAACCTCGAGCGTATACGCCTCTACCTGAATTTCAATCAGCCCCTGACCGGAAAGGAAATCTCCGGCTATCGTTCTCTAATTAAGAGGCGTATCACCCTTGAACCGCTGCAGTATATAACCGGAACACAAGAGTTTTGGTCCTTGGACTTCGTGGTGGACCGTCACGTCCTCATCCCCAGACCTGAAACAGAAATGGCAGTGGAACAAGCCGTTATATTGGCAAAAACCATTGAGCAAAATGAGGGCCAATCATTAAAAATCCTCGACCTTGGGACGGGGTGCGGCGCCATTTCAATTGCTTTGGCCAAGGAGATGCCCGAGGCGCTGATCTGGGCCACTGATATATCCGAAAAAGCGCTGGATTTAGCCCGCCATAATGCATCAAAACACGATGTCTCTGACAGGCTAAGATTCCGGCAGGGCGATCTTTGGGAGCCCTTTTTGAATGATTCTCAGCTTTTTGATATTGTGGTATCAAATCCTCCTTATGTCACTTCCGGGGAATATAATGATCTTTTTCCCGATATTCGCGATAATGAACCACGATTAGCCCTGGACGGCGGAGAAGACGGGATGTACTATCTAAAAAAAATCATCAAAGGGGCACACGATTTTATAAATCCTGGCGGCTGGATTATTCTTGAAATGGCGCCCACCCAGACCCAAGAGGCCCTCACTATCATAGATCAGACCGGGGATTACGAAAAAATGGCACGAATCAAGGACTACAGTCGCTCCTACAGGGTCGTGGTAGCCCGCGCTCTTTAGTCTTGGTCGAGGTATACCCCCATGTCAATAACAGACGAGAAAGAATGGAAATCAAGACTGATTACTCCTGAAAAGGTCCTCTCTAAGATCAAACCGGGCATGAGCATCTTTTTGGGAACTGGGGTTGCAGAGCCACGCACTCTCATCAAGAGTCTGATGGCCTCTGATGCCGGGAACCTCAGGGATCTTGAATTTATTCAATTAATGAGCTTTGGACAGGCAGTATCTATTGCAGAAAAGGATACGCAAAAATTCCGCCTCAAGACATTTTTCCCCGGCTGGGTGGCAAGCGCGGCCATCAATGCCGGCAGCGTTGACCTGATTCCTACCCCGTTTTCCCGCATCCCCCTACTAATTGAATCCGGAACCATCGGGATCGATGCGGCCTTTATCCAGATAACGCCTCCTGACAAGGCAGGCTATTGCAGCCTCGGGCCGGCAATAGATGTAGCCAGACAGGCAATGGAACAGGCCTCTCTGGTGGTTGGAGAGATCAGTGTAAAGGCCCCCCGCACCTTAGGCGATACCTTTGTTCACATTGATGATTTTGATTACCTTGTGGAAGCGACGGAACCACCGATCTATTTTAAACGCTGGCCGGTTGACGAGGTGTATGAAAAGGTGGGGGCGAATGTGGCCTCCCTAATCCAGGATGGAAACTGCATAGCATTTTCCGTGGATCCCCTCTTTGACTCCCTGGCCCGCCACCTGAAGGGGAAACGGCATTTGGGGATCCATTCTCCCTTTTTTACTGATGCCTTGATGGATTTGGTCAAGAGCGGGGCTGTAACAAATCGGCGTAAAGGCATATTCTTGGGCAAATCTGTAGCTGCCTATGCCATCGGCACGGCAGAACTGATGCATTGGCTGCACCGCAACCCCCTGATAGAGTTCCAGGGAATCGATGTGGTGTCAGATCCTAAGAGGATCGGGGCCAATGACCACCTTATGGTGGTTTTACCCGCCCGCAAGGTGGATCTTACGGGCGGCATTGCCCTGCACAGCGGGAAGCGAAATGTCGGCGCCGGTCCTGGTGAGGCACAGGAATTTTTTAGAGGCGCAGCCCTTTCCGAAGGAGGCCGAACGGTTTTTGCATTGCCAAGCCGCAACTTAGAAAACAAGCCAAACATCGTCATTTCAGTGGAAGGTTATCCCAACCAGTTTTCCAACCGGGACTCCTTGGACCTCGTCGTAACCGAATATGGGGTCGCCTCCATGACCGGGCGGACCACCCGGGAACGAGCCCTTGCCCTCATTGACATTGCCCATCCCGATGATCGGGCAAGCCTGGTAAGCGTTGCCAAAGAAAACCATCTCTTATTCCCTGATCAGACCTACCTTTCAGAATCAGGCCACCTCTATCCAGAAGATTTGGCCTGCGACCACACATTTAAAGAGAGCTTAACAGTTCGTTTCCGCGCCATAAAGCCTTCTGATGTTGATGAAATGCGGAGGCTTTTTTACAGGTTCTCGGATAAAGCAGTATACTACCGCTATTTTTCTCCCATAAAAACCATGCCCCATGCCAAAATGCAGGAGTACGTGAACATAGATTACAGGAAAACCATGTCAATCGTTGGCCTGATGGGAGAGCCGGGAGAGG
>JAOZQV010000123.1 GCA_029932035.1 Deltaproteobacteria bacterium
ATAAATATATACCTCGATCCTATCAAATGTTTTAGTTCTGGAAATAGTACGGGGGGGAAACATGAAAATGAATCATGGAATTAAGGGTATTTTTAGATTGTTTTTGGTTTGCACTGCATGTATTTCAATCGGAGTGGTCGTACCAGTTATGATCAAGGTTAAACAAGACATAGCCCATGCCGGAAACAAAAAACCCATAAGCTCGCAACACCCATCAGATCTTGATATCATCATCCTCGATAATAAGGTTTATCATAAAGACCGCAAAGGGCCTGTCAGGTTTTCCCACAGGCGCCATTCCCAAGATTATAAAGTTTCCTGTTGGGACTGCCACCATATTTATGAAAATGGGGCGAATATCTACGCGCCATGGGGCACTACTGATAAATGCATTAAGTGTCACAGTCCTCTTGTAAAACAAGAAAAGGCGATAAAACTTCAGACTGCTTACCATTTAAGCTGCAAAAAATGTCACGAGAAATTAGATATTTATAAGGGTGAACCAAGAGCCTATAAAAAATGTACAAAGTGCCATGAAAAGAAACAAAAGTGAAAATGGTCTTTTATTCTCCCTATCCATCTGAACCAGTGGTCATACTTGGGGTGATATCTCTCCCGAGGTATGAAGTCAGGATATGTGTCCAGATAGGCATTTCCATAACCTCTAATATGGCCTTGTTCAACGGCCTTCTCAGTGAACTATCCGGGGCAAGCGGCAAAGCAAGAAACGATGGGTGGAACGTTTTGGGCAGGACGGTCAATTCCTCCCTGTAATCTTTATGAACGAGATACTGCAATGTGGGGAAGTCGTAAACAACGGCATCGAGCTTACGTTCCGACAGGGCCTGCAAAGCAGCATGCACGGTATCAAAAGACTTGTGCTTGATTTGGTGCTTCTGAAGATAGAGAGCACTCCTCGAAGGAGAGGCAAGACAACCAACCTTCGTGCGATGCAAATCATCCAACTCATACGTGCTCTTACGAAGCTGTAGTGTCGTCAGCGAAGATGTCACGCCTGCGGTGAAGGAGGTTAAGAGAATAATGGAAACAAACATCCAGATGAGTGCCAGAAATTGGCCCAGGCCCGACTTGGGAACGTGCTCGCCATAACCCACTGTCGTCATGGTTTCCGCTGACAACAGCAACGCGTCCCCCACGCCTTTAAAAACGCTTAAGCTTTTTTCTTCCTTAATCCTCCTTCTTTCAGAAAGCCAGAATAGCAAAGATACGAGCAGAAGAATGCCGGCTAAAACCAATAAGACTTTCAGAAAGTAGAATGACATAAGGTTTTTCAAAAAGGACATCCAGGCGTCGATGATCCCCGACTTCGCGGTTGCAACCCCGAAGGCAGTGATTAAGTAAGGCACCGTGAAGTCGACTTTTTCTTCGCGTCTTTCCGTAATTCCAAAAGCTGCGGCTGCAATATCGATTTCTCCTGATAGGAGTGCGGGAATGATTTGGTCCAATGGAACTTCTTTAATCTCATAGGACCACCCGAGGTGCGCTGCAGCGAAATGCCAGATCTCCCAGCTCACACCATGCCACTTCCCGTCTATATTCTTCATGGCAAATGGGGGGTTCGAGGTTACGCCAACAATCAGAGTTTTTCCTTTTTCCGGAGAAGGCGCCGGCACCGCATCAGAAGTTGTCCGGCCCGGCACAGGAAAGCAGAAAAAGACGACCAACAAAAATACAAAGGAACACATTGTCCTCAGATGGACGGCACCTTTCAAGACATGAATCGCTCGAACAATCCTCATTGGGTTTCTCCTTTGCCTTTGACCATTCGGATTTCAAGGGGCCCGCTGCCCGTATCAAGATGTGTGTCGCGTTGCGCAAACGGCATCTCTATATCCGCCTCATTGAACCTTTTAAAAATCTCGTTTCTGAGCTGGTTTGCAACTTGCACGCGGTTCGAATACTCCACGAAAACCCGCAATTTGAAATCTAATGAGTCGGCGCCAAATCCATCGAAGATAACACTCGGCACCGGATTTTCCATAACAATAGGGTTGTCCTTAGCGATTTGAAGCAGGAGTTCTTGAGCCTGGACAACATCCGATCCATAGCCAATGCCGACATCAATAACCACACGGCTTATTTGGTCTGAAAGCGACCAGTTGACGATCTTTTCGGAAAGGAATGCCTTGTTTGGCACGATCACTTCGCGACGATCCCAATCCGTTACCGTGGTTGAGCGGATACGTATCCGGGTCACACGCCCGCTTGAACCCCCAACGGTCACCACGTCACCTATCCGTATAGGCCTTTCAAACAGGATAATAATACCTGATACGAAGTTAGCGAAAATATCCTGGAGACCAAAGCTTAACCCCAGGGTCATGGCCGCAGCGAGCCATTGAAACTGTTTCCAAGCAATGCCGAGTGCGCTTAATCCCAAGAAAAACCCTATGCCCGAGATTGTGTAACGACATATTAGTCCAAAGGATTGCCGGGTGCCGGGGTCCATCTTGGTGTGTTTAAACGCCACGATTTCAAGCAGGGCAGAAGAACTCTTCACTGCTACTATTGTACCGGCAAAAATCATCAGGGCTACTATAAGATTGAGGAGCGTAATCGGCGCTAATATCGGTTTACCGCCCTTATCAATTCCGATTTCGTGCTGCCAGAGATCCACATTATCGAGAAAACGGAAGGCGGGAAAGGTATCTCCCCAGATCAGGCCGAGACCCAGAATGGCACCTATTAGAATGACAGAACGGATCAACAGGGAGGTCTGTTTGTTGATTTCTTCCACCTTGATGGCAGGCTTGGCGATCTCAGCTACCGGTTCAACTGCATCTTCAGGTGATTCTGCGGATTCAGCGGTCTGGAGCTTTGCTGTTTCCCGTTCGGCTTCGGCCTCTTTTAGGGCAATCTTCACTTGCGCAAGACGCAGACCGCGGCGCATCACGGCACCCGCTGTCACAAGGATGATTAAAAGCCAAAGGGTCTGCCCAAAATTGGCCCCTAACGTATAAGCGGTGAAATAGTAACCGAGCAGTGCAAGAATGATAAAGATGATCGGAATGGCGATAATCGCTGACGACCACCTACGACGATACTTGTTGAGCCATGCGTCTGGCCGGCTTTCGGTGACCGCTTTGATCAAGGGGCTACTCCCTCCCATGGCCCGGGCCAGGACAATGGCCACAGGAATCATTGCCAGGATGAACAACAGGCGCCCTAAGGTACTGCGGTAGTCCAGGTCCTGCGGCCCGGCCTGGATCATGACTACGAAGAAGAGAACCGGCACAAAAATAAAGAGGAGCATCTTTGCAGACCGTGCAATCAGGCCGCAGGCTGATTCCGACCAGCCGAAGTGGACCCTCCCGATACCCCGAGGCCTGCAGAGATGAATAATGAGGCCTGCAAGAATTACGGCCTCTGCCATTGAAAGAATTCCTGAACAAAAGGCCCGGGTGAAGTTATGGGCAGCAGGCAGATGCCACAGATGACGGGCGCTGAGATAGATGATGAAGGGTATCCAGGCTGTTTTGAGCAGGGTCAACAGCATGACAACAAAGGTCTTGCCGATGGAATCCATCCCTATCTGACCCACGTGCTTATCAATTGCGTTGATTCTGCGACCGAACCATGGCAGTAAGAAGGTCGAGGCGATGAGGGCCAGTAACAATATCCCCCAAATAGAAGGCCGCTGTTTTACTGATAATTTGAAATCCTTAGCAATCTGCCTCCAGTTGGACCAACTCGTAAGCCAAACTAGGGCTTCCCCTGAGTGGCTTATGTCCCCGGGTGAAAGTACGTCCGTGCTCATGGTCCAGAGAAGGCGCTGGTTAATATAATTGCGGTACTCTTTTGAGAGGGTGTCTATTTTCTTTTGTGCTGCCGCCTGGGAATTCAGGATTTTTAGATATTTGATATAGGCCTTTCCGGTCTCTTCAAGTAGTTTTCGATAGCTTTCCAACAACACAAATGCCTGGGTGGACAATATGTCGTTTTGGCTTTGCGGCAGATCTGCATCGAGATTATCGAGTTGGTTATATATTTTCCCTTTCAAGACAAGAAAATTCTGACGTTCCTGCAAGAGGTCATCGTTGGCCAGACTTGCGTTGAGTATCTCGTTGCGGCGTTTCTGGGCGACCCTCGAATCCGCACGGCTCGTCAGCAACGAGCTGCGTCGAGACTGGAGCAATTGTCCTGATTGTCTCGAAAGGCCAGTCAGTTTTATCCGGCTTTTGGTGAATTCAAAATCCCTATTGATCTGGGTTAGGCGGGTCTCAAGCAGTCTACTGGTTCTCAGGGCGTCTTTTCCCTTTTCACCCAATTCGATAAGGGTCTTTGAAATAGCGAGGTTCCTTGTGCCCAACTTCCGGAGGAAGTCCCCGCTTTTTGGCCAGGTTTCCTTATCCATTTGCTCCAGGGCAGCCGTGGATTGGCGGATTTCAATAAACCCCACATCTGTCTGACGTTCCTCGTGCACCTCTTCCCATGTTTTTATAAGGGCATCAAGTCTGTTAACCTTGCGGGAGGTCAGGGCCTGCTGATTCTGGGCCGCTAACATCTGGCGTCTGAATAGATCAGCGTGTTTTTCGGATGCCGCTAATTCGGCCTTCAGTGCGTTTTTTTTAGCGCGCAGGCTGATTTGTCTCGCCCGGATGACACGCGGAGGTTCATCACTTGGTTTGGGATGAGCCAATCTCTCCTCAAGATCGGCAAGTTCCTGTCCGTAGGCTGCAATGGTTCTGCGCAGTGCAGCAGGGCCCGTAACAGCATCACTCAATTTCTTCTTAGCGAGTTCGAGTGTGGTTTGTTCCAGGGCGAGCTGTGCCTGAAGTTTGGCAATTTCCCCTCCGATCTCAGTGAGGGCCATCGCCCTTGCCTTTTGCTCAATGGCCGCGGCACGGACCGGCGCAATCGGCTTGCTGCCAAGCCCCCCGGGTTTCGGGGCTTCTTTCAGTGCCTCGGCATATTCAGAGGTCTGGGATATGGCCTTCTCGCGTCTGTCGAGTGAGTCTATGGCCTTCTGATAAAATGATATGATTTTCTGTTTGGCCTCCGGAGAGAGGTTGGCAGTCTTGTTGATTTCATCTATCCTCTGCTGGAGGGCACCCTGTGTAAGCAGGGGTGGGGCAACATCAGGTTTCACCTCCGGTTGATCTGCTCCAATCGCACTGATAGGCAGAAATGCTATCCCCAAACCGAGGAAAACAAGAATCAATGAGAACAAAAGGGCGGAGAGAAAGCATTTACTGATAGGTTCATTATTATAAAAGTGTTTGACATGCATTGCTGCCTCCTTATTACTTGGCTGCAACTCGCTACAGATGCTGGCCCATTATCCCAAACCTGAGGGCTTATTATTTCCTTACTAACGCAATATTTGGCATTTTGCCAGAAAAAAATCAGTCGTTACCGGTAGTGGTGAGGACAGATCTGATGAAAGAGTATCACAAAGGGTTTCCGAAGAATGAATGGTGATTCAACTTTTTACTCACGCAAAGCCGCAAAGCTCGCAAAGGGGAGGAACTATGAATAATGAGCTGGGGCTTCTTATCAACTTTGGAGCTTACCTGATGAAAAAAGGCTGTAGGTTTTCATGTGTGCGCCTTTGCGTGAGACCTTTTCTGTTCCCCGCATCAGTTTCAATTAGGGCGGGATCTCCGTTCCACTTCTACCGGTTTATCCGGGTTAGGAGAGATAGAAAGATAAAAAATGGGACCAGTAAATGTTTTGCCTTTATCATAGTGCATTACACTTTGAATTCTGTCATGGGAAACAAGTTTTTCTGTGTCAAGATATGATCATCATAGGAATTTGGGCAGAATGCAGGCAGGAGCCAGAAGAAACCTGACCCCTGCCTGCATTCTATCCTTTTTGGTTGGGGGGAATGCTCCGCCTTAGAGCTCCCCGGCCTTCTTAAGAATGAACAGTGCGCCTTTATAGGACACCGCTACAAGGACTACCCACGAAACGAGCATTAGTGCAATCATCTCAAACCTCCTTAAAGTCATAATCAAAAGGGAAAAAGGGGCGCGAACACCATACAAAACGCCACCCCTAATACATCTCATCCGCCTGCTCTCCGGTCACCTCTGCTGCGGTGATCTTTTTGGCATCCATGAGATACCAAACGTAGACGACATAGGCCAGAACCACGGGGATCAATAATGCCACGTAGGACATGGCTGTGAGTGTGTAGTGACTGCTCGAGGCATTGTAGATAGTCAGGCTTGACTGAAGAGCGGCCTTGGACGGATAAAAGGCCGTGTTGTTAAACCCCGCAGTAAAAAAGACCGCAAGTCCCACCAAGACCGTGCCAAGACCACCAAACCAGATACCGTTATTCTTACCTCTGAAACTGGTAGTCACAACGCCCCAGATGACTAAGACAAGACCTGCGAGCAAGAAGATCAGAACCAGGGGCATGGACAACAAATTAGCCAAGTATTTCCCGCTTACCATGGATACAATCCCGGTCTTGGGGTCAACCCCGAAACCATCCATTACCACAAGGCTGATGAGGAAGTATAGGAGGAAAGGGAGCGCACAGAGAAGGTTGACCAAAACTGCCTTTCGGGTGCGTGCCTCGAAATCCTCATAGCCGGTGAAATCGATGTTGTTAAGCAGGTACATGGCGCCCAAGAGCCTGGCGTTAAAGACCAGAAAAAGCCCTAAGGAGAGGTTGAATAAACTGAAAGCGGCCTCCAGCCCTCGCAAGGGGTTCGTCCATGTGACGAAGTTATACTCGTTCAATACAAAATTGGAGCCCGTAAAAAATGTGCCCACGGCCGCGCCGATAAGCAGGATACCGACACTTCCGTTAATAAAGAGGAAGAGCTCATAGACCTTCTCACCTAAAAAATTATTGGGCTTTTTACGAAATTCATAGCTCACGGCCTGAACAATAAAGGTAAAAAGGATCAGCATCCACACCCAGTACGCCCCACCAAAACTGGTGGCGTAGAATTTTGGAAACGCGGCAAAAAGCGCGCCGCCAAAAAGGACTAAGGTGGTGAAAGTCATTTCCCATTTCCGGCCCAGGGAGTTAATGATCAGGGATTTCTCCACATTGGCTTTGCCTAACTGCCAGAGCAGAGTCTGACCGCCCTGTACAAAGATCAAGAAAAGGAACAGGGAACCCACTAAGGAATCAATAATCCACCAGAGCTGTTGCAACGTCGTCGTATCTAAATTTCCAAACATTTTATTTGCCCTCCGGTCCGATTTGAATTTGTTTCAGCATAATCCTGATTTCTGCAATAAGGAGAAGTGTAAAAATGGCCACAAACATAAAGAACGTTGTCTGTACGGTGCCGGCCGTCAGGTTGGTGCGTGCAATGGTTACTGGAAGCAGGTCCTGAATCGCCCACGGTTGACGACCAACCTCGGCAACAATCCACCCGCACTGCTGTGCCGCAAGACCCAAAAACATAGAGACCACTCCAATGGATAGCAGCCATTTCTGATGTATAATCGTGCCTTTCAGGGTAAAGAAAAGATACGCGATAAAAATGATCGGGAAAAGACTGCCCAGGGCAACCATAATGTGAAAGGCGTAATAAACGAGGGAAACAGGTGGTACTGCCTCCTCCGGTGCGTTGAGATAACCAAACCCGAGGTATTCCTTGTTCTGATTGAAGACTGTCAGTGCTGCCTCTGCTCCTGCGCTATCTCCGGCCTTCTTGGCCTTTTTATAAAGGGCGAGCTGTTCAACGGCGATCTTTCCTTTTTTTATTTTTTCATCTGCGCCCATGATATTTTCTTTTTCATTGCCGTATACCAGATCCTTGATCCCGGGCACAAAACTTCCCGGGTCCCTGTTGGCAAGAAGAGATAGGAGCCACGGGATACGTATCTCAAAGAGAAAGGCGTCCTGATCGTCCCCAACCTTCTTGGAACTATTTATGATTCCCGCAGCCACGAGCCCGGCGCCTTTTTCACCATCATAGAGACCTTCAAAGGCAGCCAATTTCATGGGCTGTTTTTGGGCGTCGTTATATGCGGCTTCATCACCTGTAAATGCCACATAACCGGAAGAAAGGAGACCGAAAACCGCGGCTACCAGGATGCTCTTCCTGGCCATCTGTATGTGTCGGCCTTTCAGGAGATACCAGGAAGAGATGGTAATAACAAAAAGGGACCCAAACAGAAAACCGGAGCTGGTGGTGTGGGTAAACTTGCTGATGGCAACGGGTGAAAAGAGGATGGCCCAGAAATCCTGCATCTCAAAACGGGCCGTATCGGGATTAAATGCCATACCTATGGGGTACTGCATCCAGCCGTTGGCAACCAGTATCCAGAGGGCGGAAAGGTTGGACCCTATGGCCACCATCCATGTGGAAAAGAGATGAAACTTTTTTGAAACGCGTTCCCAGCCAAAAAACATCACAGCAAAAAAGGTCGCCTCTAAGAAAAAGGCCGCGATACCCTCCACCGCCAGGGGAGCGCCAAAGATATCGCCCACCATCCACGAGTAATTGGACCAGTTGGTCCCGAATTCAAACTCGAGGATGATCCCTGTTGCCACGCCAATGGCAAAGTTGATGCCGAACAGGGTCATCCAGAATTTGGCGATTTTCTTCCATTCCTTGTTTCCGGTCTTGATGTAGATGCTCTCGAAAAAGGCGATGATAAAGGAGAGCCCTAAGGTGAGTGGAACAAATATCCAGTGGTACATGGCCGTCAGAGCGAATTGGGCCCTCGCCCAGTTTACCATTGTCAGATCAATCTGGTCTACCATGACAAGCTGCCTCCTTCTATTATTGCTTGTGGCTTTGGGCCGGCTGGGTAATCATATCCAATACATGATCAGCCCGTTCCGCATCCGTTGTAAAATTGGTATTGAGATAATTGGGAAAGAAGAAAAGTTTGAGTATGGCAAACATGATAAATAGCTTTATAAAGATGATTTTCCATAGGGTCCGACCGGTTGTCATGGAACGAAAACCATCCACATAAAAACTGATAATCCGTTTGGGGTACAATCGGGTCATTTTTTCCCCTCCCGCCAACTGCTCGTTCGCCGTTTTGGATACAATCGGATCATTCGGAAATACAAACGGGTTGTTTGATGAGCTGAGCAAAGGTGACAATCCGAAGGGTGTTCCGCAACTGATCCCGAGCCGTCATCCACACATTGTGAACCGAACAGTTTGGACTCACTTCACATGATTCCGGGCGAACCACGCAATCGTTTAAAAGAATCTCCCCGATCATGGTTTCAACCACCTGCAGCAGGGTGATCTCGCCGGGGTTTTTGAGAAGCCGAAAACCGCCTTTGGCGCCCTGTGAGATCTCTATCATACCTGCCCGGGCCAGCTCCTGGGCGATTTTGGCAAGAAAATGGCCGGGGATTACCGCATTCTGTGCAATCTCCTTTCGGCTTACCAATACCCCTTTCCCTTTTTTGGACAGGTAAAGGATGCATCTCACCGCGTATTCTCCCGCTTTGGTCAGTCTCATGGTTCACTCAATTGTATATACAAGATATAAAAGATATTTAAGATTGTTTATATCTTATATGACGGAAAAAAATAGGTTGTCAATCAAAAACTTGAAAGTATAGGAATTTTCATTTTTTGATCAGGTAGATGGGGTCAAATCTTTATACTCGACAGATCAGTAAATATCTACCCCGCTGAGCGGGTGGCCTTGCGGAATGAGACCTGTCGGCGG
>JAOZQV010000124.1 GCA_029932035.1 Deltaproteobacteria bacterium
CCAGGTTGCTGATGCTCCTGATCCCGGACTGATAAAGCCGGTATCTCATCCAGAAGGGAGATGTGCCCAATTCAACATCCTGGATAATGCCTGCAGCATAACGGGGACAGCCATCAGGGTCTATGACCGTGATGCTTGTGAGGTCCTCAATCGCAGGCCCGAGTTCCTCTAACTCACTCTCCGGTTTTCTGAGCCTTTTTCCTGTTACAGCCGCAATCTCCCTTGCTATCCCCAATACATTGGCGCAATCAGGGCGGTTTGGCGTGATACTCAGGTCAAAGACCCAGTCAGGAAAAGGGAGGACCGACAGCAACGAGGCGCCCGGAGTCAGTTCCGGGGCGAGAATCATTATGCCTGTATGATCATCAGTGAGACCCATCTCATCTTCGGCTAAGAGCATCCCCCTTGAGACCTCTCCCCTGATCCGGCTTTCTTTCATCCGGGTGCCATCCGGGAGTTTTCCACCGGCCAGGATTAATGGCGCTAAGGCGCCCTCTGCAACATTGGGGGCCCCACAGACCACGTCTATCCTCTCCTGTCCGGTATCCACGCTGCAGATGGAGAGACGGTCAGCATTGGGATGAGGCGCAACTTTCAGGATCTTAGCTACGATGATATCATCAAGACCTTGACCGACAGCCTCAAGGCCTTCCACCTCTAAGCCTGTCATCGTCAAGAGATGGCCAAGCTCATCAGGTGGCATCTCAACGTCTACATATTCTTTTATCCAGTTCAGACTTACCTTCATATTTTTCTTCCGTCAAAACTGTCTCAAAAACCGCATATCGTTCTTAAAAAACAACTGGATATCATCTATTCCGTACTTGAGCATAGCAATCCTCTCAATGCCCATCCCAAAGGCAAAACCGGAGTAAATATCAGCGTCATAATCAACAAACCGGTATACCTCAGGATCAACCATGCCGGAACCCAATATCTCCAACCATCCGGTATGGGAGCAGGTCCTGCACCCCTTCCCTCCGCATAATACACAGAGGATATCCACCTCAGCGCTCGGCTCTGTAAAGGGGAAAAAGCTGGGTCTGAAACGAAGCCGGGTATCACTGCCAAACATCTGGCGAACAAAGCTCGTGAGAGTCCCTTTCAAATCACCGAAACTGACATCTTTATCCACGAGAAGTCCTTCTACCTGATGAAACATGGGGGTATGTGAAACGTCTGAATCACGTCTGTAGACCTTTCCGGGCGCAATGATACTCACAGGCGGTTGCCGGCTTTCCATAACACGGACCTGAATGGGAGAAGTGTGGGTTCTCAGGACAACATTATCTGAGATATAAAACGTGTCCTGCATATCCCTGGCAGGATGATCTTTAGGGATGTTGAGGGCTTCGAAATTATAATAATCTAATTCTACATTTGGTCCCTTAACCACCCTGAATCCCATCCTCGAAAAAATCTCGCAGACCTCTTTTATTACTAATGTGATGGGATGAAGATGTCCAAAAACGGGCTCTCTGCCAGGCAGTGTGACATCAATGAATCCGTCGCGACCCACCTTTCCGGAGAATAGAGACTCTTTCGCCTCCTGGAAGCGTTTGGACAGATTTATCTTGACAAGGTTGGCTAATTTTCCAATCTTGGGACGTTCATCAGACGGCAATCCTCCCACACTCTTCATCATTGAGGTGAGTTGACCCTTCTTGCCGAGATATTTGATCCTGAATTTTTCGAGTTCAGGCGGATCATCGATTGCCGCGATTTCCTCTAAGGCACGTTCTTCCAGTTTAAGGAGTTGTTCTTTCATCAGCTTATCTATTGGAAATGGAAACCGGTCTACTGGACCACACTCACTAATCGGGAAAAAGCCGTCGGATCATTTACAGCCATATCAGCAAGCACCTTTCGATCTAAGATAATACCCGCCTTTTGGAGCCCTCCAATGAGACGACTGTACGACAGTCCATTTTCCCTTGCAGCGGCATTGATCCTTACAATCCAGAGGCTGCGGAAATCCCGCTTTCGTGTCCTCCGGTCGCGGTAAGCATACATTCCGGCCCTGCTGACAGCCGTATCAGCGGTCCTGAGCTGTTTGCTGTGCCCTCCCCTGAAACCTTTCGCAGCCTTTAATACTTTTTTTCTTCTTCTCCTGGCTTTAAAGCCTCTCTTTACTCTTGGCATTGTTAAACCTCTTTATAGATAATTTAGCGGTAGGGAATCAGCTTGGCCACCTGTTTCAAATTGGTAGAATCCACCAAACCCGATTTTCTTAGATTCCGTTTCCTCTTTGTACTCTTTTTGGTGAGGATATGACTTGAAAAGGCCTTGTTCCTCACAATCTTACCGGTACCTGTGGTTTTAAACCTCTTGGCCGCACCACGGTTTGTCTTGATCTTTGGCATTTCTTACCTCCATCCCACATCTCGTCAAATAGTTGATCGGTTTAGTCCCGCCTGAGGCGGGACTCACTTTAGGCATTTTCCGGATTGCGAATAGACTGTAGAATTTCTTTGCGTCTTTGCGCCTTTGCGTGAGACCTTTTGTTTTCTCTCCGAGCCGTAGGGTCTACGAGCCGGAGGCCGGTTTATCCGGGTTAGGAATTCACTATTTTGGGACCATGACCATTGTCATTCTATTTCTCGCCTCCCTGGTAGGAGGCTGTTCTACTGTCCCGAGCTCAGATATCTCTTCGGCTACCCTCTTCAGGATTTCCTCGCCAGCCTTCATATAGGCCATCTCTCTCCCCCTGAAAAAGACCGTTATCTTAACCCGATGCTTTTTCTCGAGGAACTTTTTGAGGTTCTTGATCTTAAAGCCCAGGTCGTGATCCTCTGTGTGGGGTCGGAGTTTAATCTCCTTCATCTGACCGCCCCGGCTTTTCTTGCGAGCCTCTTGCACTTTCTTGGCTGCCTGGTAGCGGAATTTCCCATAATCCATAACCCGACAAACCGGGGGATCTGAATTGGGCGCAACCTCTACAAGGTCAAGCCCGCCATCTTTAGCCACTTGTATGGCATCACGAACCGACAAGATGCCTAATTGCTCTCCTTCAGCAGAGATCAATCGCACCGAACTCGAACGGATTCGTTCGTTTATCCTGACATCATCAGATTTCTTTCTTATGGTCATTACCTCCTCTGTTTAGATTCTTCAACAATCAGGTCAATAAACTCCTCCGCACTCATAAGCGAAAGATTTTGACCATTCCTCTGCCTCGGGGTTATCCCGTTATTATCGCATTCTTTATCCCCAATAATCAACATATAAGGGATCTTCTTTATCTGCGCCTCTCTTACCTTAAGACCTAATTTCTCGTTCCTGAAATCAGCCTCAACTCTGATATCCGCATTCTTCAATGCCCTCAGCATCTTTTCCCCATGGGGAATATTCCTGTCAGTTACTGTAAGTATGGTAGCCTGCACTGGTGAAAGCCATGTGGGAAACGCGCCTGCATAGTGTTCTATCAGGACCCCGATAAACCTCTCAATGGCCCCGAGGATCACCCGATGGATCATTACGGGCCGATGTTTTTCGCCGTCTTTGCCAATATAATGGAGATCGAACTTTTCAGGAAGGGTAAAATCACACTGTATGGTGGCACACTGCCACTTTCTTTCCAGTGCATCTTCCAGTTTGACATCAATCTTAGGGCCGTAAAAGGCCCCATCACCCTCATTAATATCATACTGCAGATGAACATCATCCATGGCCTCAATCAGAGCCTTTGTAGCCATTTCCCAGTCTTCATCTGTGCCGATGGATTTTTTCGGACGGGTGCTGATCTCCAAGTCATACTTGAAATTGAAAATGCCCATCATCTCTTTTACAAATGCAAGGACCCCTTTTATCTCGCCGTTGAGTTGCTCCGGCGTGCAGATAATATGGGCATCATCCTGAGTAAACTCCCGTACCCTGAAAAGGCCGTTCAAGACACCTGAACGTTCATGCCGGTGGACCGTGCCCAATTCAAAATAACGCTTTGGCAAGTCCCGGTAACTTCTCAACTTAGAGCCATAAATAAGCATATGAGAAAGACAGTTCATCGGCTTGATGCCGTAGGACTGCTCATCAATCTCTGTAAAATACATATTTTCCCGGTAATTCTCGAAGTGACCCGATTTTTTCCATAGGTCAGTCTTCAGGATCTGAGGGCCCTTCGCCAACTCATAGCCCCTTTTCAAATGCTCGCTTATCTCGAACGTCTCTAAAATATGCCTCAGCATGGCGCCCTTAGGGTGCCAGACGATCATCCCGGCCCCAATCTCTTCATAGGTACTGAAAAGCCCGAGTTGAGGCCCTAATTTGGCGTGGTTTCTCTTTTTGGCCTCCTCGAGCCGGTGCAGGTGCTTTTTCAAACTCTTTCTATCGGCAAAGGCCACACCGTAGACCCGGCTCAGCATGGGCCGTTTTTCATCGCCCCTCCAGTAAGCGCCTGCCACCTTGGTCAGGTGAAAGGCCTTAATTACCCCCGTGTAGGGGATATGCGGCCCCCGGCACAGATCCGTGAAACTGCCCTGGGTATAAAGAGAGACGCTCTCAACCCCCAGGTCATTGATCAATTCGACTTTGTAATCCTCGGCCTGATCCTTGAAAAAATCGACCGCTTCCCGGCTGCTTATCTCTTTTCTAACAAAGGGAAGATTGGCCTTGATGATCTCTTTCATCTTCTCTTCAATTCCGGGAAGATCATCCTCCTTGAACGGACGATTATAATCAAAATCGTAATAAAACCCATTTTCAATGGACGGTCCTATGGCGACCCTTACACCCGGGAAAAGTTCCTTAACAGCCATTGCCATCACATGAGATGTGCTGTGTCGGAGTATTTCGAGGCCCTCCTCGGAGGTTAGATACACAGGCTCTAATTCCACTTCGGTTTCTATCTCTGCTGATAGATCCTGAAGTTCCCCGTTAACCTTTACACCCACTACCCGGTCTAACCCTCCAACCTTCAGGGATTCTAAGGCATCCCGGGCGGATAGAGATTCTGCTTCAATCTGCTCGGCTGATTTATCCTTCAAACGAATGGAAAAAGTTCTCATCTCAACTGTCCATCAAAGAAAACAAGGCATCCGAAGTAAAGAGCCACTTCTCAAGATGCCTCATAAAATTTTCACTTAAATTATCAACGCAATTGAATATATTGTGTTAAAGAAACAGATCTTGAGGGTATCTTTATTTATATAAACTATAACGTAACTAAATGCAAGCAAAAAGTGAACACAGCGCCAATTCAATAACTCTTAGGACATCTTTGCCAATCAAAGAACCCTGTCATCAAGCGCACTGAAATCCTTTCGTACGGCCTTGACAAAATCAGGTTGAATCTCTGACGATACAATACACCCCTTTTCCCCTCCTTCAGCAACCACTCTCCCCAATGGATCAACTATCATACTGTGACCTGCGAATGGTTTTCCAGCGCTGGAACCTGCACAGTTACAGGAAAAAACATAGGCCAGATTCTCATGGGCCCTTGCCCGGTTAAACAGGATCCATGCATCTAATCGCGATTTAGGCCATGCGGACGGGATCATAAAAAATACCGCACCCTTATCAACCATCTTACGATAAAGTTCAGGGAAACGTAGATCGTAACACGTTGTTATACCGCCTTTGCCCCAGGGCGTATCCACGACGATCGCTTCTTTTCCGGGACTCAGAAGTTTTCTCTCTTCGGATTGATAGCCAAAGAGATGTATTTTACGATATTCGGCAATAATCCGGCCACCAGGGTCCAGGAGAAGGGTGGCATTAAACAGCTCTTTTCCCTGTCTCAAGACAATACTTCCCATTAGGATGTGCGTCTTTAATTCTGCCGCTTTTTCCTGCAATGCCGAGACAGTTGGGCCATCTACCGGCTCGCTCTCACTTCGATAACGGTCAAATGAAAAATACCCGCAGGGCCACAATTCGGGAAGCAATATCAGGTCACTTCCAGGCACCTTACTGAGAAGTCTCAGGACAGACTCGAGATTCTCTTCTTTGGACCTCTCTTTGATCTCAAGCTGGATACTGGTTACACGCATACTCCCTTTACCTCCATACTGGATGCCGGATGCTTGATACTGGGTATTGGTTTTCCAAGTTTGAAGTTACGAGTTTGGAGTGCCTAAAGTTAAGAAAGGAAGAATTCCGATTTGAACTTTCAACTCCACACTTCACACTCCGCACTTCATTGCTGCTGGATACCCCTTAGAATTGATGATTGTTGATTGAAAAACCAAAATGCCTTACGCCTTGCGCCTTCATCATTGGAGAAAGTAGACGCCGTAAGGCGCAACACTTCCCTCAAATAGGATTTTGCTGATAAGATCGGTCATCCCCTTGTATTGGGGCAGTTTTATCTTAGCATCACTCACATTTATCACGGCAAGCAGGTTTTTACCCTTGTAAATCCTCTCTATGACAAACAGTCTTTTGTCCGAT
This sequence comes from Deltaproteobacteria bacterium, assembly GCA_029932035.1. Classification (GTDB taxonomy): domain Bacteria; phylum Desulfobacterota; class DSM-4660; order Desulfatiglandales; family Desulfatiglandaceae; genus Desulfacyla. The sequence continues at coordinate 6,391 of JAOZQV010000124.1, forward strand.
TGGAGCACGTCTCTCTCCATGGCATGGTGAAACGCCTGAATCCCCTTTCTCACATTCAAAAGGTGAAGAAATTCCTCTAACACCTTATATCTCAAAGACTCAGGATCCAAGAGATCCTTAAAAACCTCCTCGGCTGAAAGTTTTTCACGATTGATCATGCGCTTCATACCACTCTCTTTCACGCCTTCTAAATAATTCCTGGACCCTAAGAGACAATGAATATAAATACCGGGGACTCCTTTGTCCACAAGCATAATCGCATTGGCAGCCATAAAACGCCTGATGTCGACCTTTAGATCCGGGGCTGAGGGATCGTTGACCGCGTCATAGTAAGTTATGTTCAGTTCATAGGGCACTTCGCCCTGCTGTGTCGCCTTGTATGATATCAGCCCTCCATGCCCGCTTGTTGTTTCAAGCAATACCTCAAAACAGGGTGGAGGGAGGATCTCCTTTGCTCCCAACAGCCCTATGCCATCATGGGATGCGAGGAAGTTGAAAAAGAGGAGATCCTCCCGGATCCGTTTAGTCTCTTCCTGAAGAATCGAGGTATCCTGTCTGATAAAACCGTCGATCACAAGCGGAGGCAAGGAAAAATGGTAGGCCATATTGGCCTCATGTCTTGCTTCGAGATATGACACGTTATACTTATAGGGAAAGTTTACCTCTGTCACAATGATAGTGTAAGGAGCAATGTATTCAGCCACGGTCCTGAGGAGTTTGACCATCTCGTGTGTCTGGTGCAAGTTCACACAACTGGTCCCAGGCTCTTTCCAAACATACCCGATAGCATCCAACCGGATAATCTCAATCCCCTGTGAAAGGTAAAACATAAAGACATCAAGGATCTCTAAAGTCACTCTTGGATTATGAAAGTTCAGATCTATCTGGTCCTCACTGAATGTTGTCCACACATACTTCTTACCCATAGCAGTATCGAACTCGGTCAACAAGGGTCGTACGCGGGGTCGAAATACCCCTGGCATATCCGCAGGATTGTCATAGCTCAAGAAATAGTCACGATATCGCTCATCCCCCTGCAAGAATCCCTGAAACCACTCCGATCGGCTTGAAACATGGTTCATTACAAGATCAGCCATTAAACGGTAGTCTTGTCCAATGTGCCGGACATCCTCCCAGGAGCCAAATTCCGGGTCAACATTCCTGTAATCAATAACGGAAAATCCTCCATCTGAACTGCTTGGAAAAAAAGGGAGTATATGCACACAGGTAACAGCAGATTTTACGCAGTTAGTCAAAAACCTGTGAAGTGTACAGAGCGGTTTTTCCCCCTTTTTCTGGATAGAATCGGCATAGGTAATCAGGATCGCATCGTCCTCGTTGAGCACGATCTGATCATTATATTTCTTTCTTTTCGCAAGAATCGTCCCATTATTTTCATATTTAGACAGAATGCTCTTCAGATCGCCAAGAATCTTGTTTACATCCTCTCCCGGATAGAGGATCTTCAGGACTTCTTTCATATAGTTCAAAAGCTTGATCGAACTCATCAGGAAAGACTCCATAAAAACGGCAAGATAAGGGTTCGGATTTGCGCAACAGCATGTGGATTAAGAATAAATAAAGCAGATAGCCAACACAAGGGTTTTTTTGATATTGTCCAAACCGAATAATTTTTGTAGATGCATTGCCCATAAAAATATATTACACTAATGTTCCAGTACTTTAATTTCGGAGGTACCTTATGCCTGTCTCCAAACTTGCAGGAAAACCGGCCCCGCGTTCACTTCTCGAGAATATCCCCAAGCTTATCACTGCATATTACACACACAAACCAGATGTCTCTGATCCGGCACAGCGAGTTGCATTCGGCACATCCGGCCATCGGGGAGCCGCTTTCAAGAACAGCTTTAACGAAGATCACATCCTTGCCATTACCCAGGCCATTTGCGAATATAGGAATTCCCAGGGTTTTAGTGGCCCCCTATATATGGGCATAGACACCCATGCCCTGTCAGAACCGGCCATGGCAAGCGCCTTAGAAGTCTTTGCTGCCAACTCAGTTGCCGTAATGATTCAAAGGGGAGGTGGCTATACGCCCACGCCGGTCATCTCCCACGCTATCCTGACTTACAACCGTGGAAAGAGAAGCGGTCTGGCAGACGGCGTGGTCATCACGCCCTCTCATAACCCCCCGGCTGATGGAGGTTTTAAATACAATCCTCCCCAGGGCGGCCCGGCAGACAAAGATACCACCCGCATTATCGAAGAGAGGGCCAACGAGATTTTACGAGACGGAATCAAGCAGGTGCGCCGGATCCCCTATGACAGGGCAATTTCCGCGGACACCACCTTAGAATACGACTATATAGCCCCATATGTGGAAGACCTGGGAAATATCATCGACATGGAAGCCATAGCCGGCGCAGGGCTGAAAGCGGGTATCGACCCCTTAGGCGGCGCGGGCGTTGACTTCTGGGAGCCCATCAGGGAACGGTACGGACTTGATATAGAGGTAGTAAACCAGCTCGTTGATCCCACCTTCGGGTTTATGACCGTTGACAAGGACGGCCAGATCCGGATGGACTGCTCCTCGCCTTATGCCATGGCAAATCTGATAGGGCTCAAAGACAAATTTGATGTCGCTTTCGGCAATGACGCAGACGCCGACCGCCATGGCATTGTGACCCGGGGCGCCGGTTTACTCCCTCCTAATCACTATCTTTCCGTGGCTGCCTGGTACCTCTTTCAGCACCGCCCTGACTGGAATTCCGAGGCCGCCATAGCAAAAACATTAGTCTCAAGCTCCATGATTGACCGCGTGGCCTCATCCCTGAAACGCAGACTCTGCGAAACGCCTGTGGGTTTCAAGTGGTTTGTAGACGGGCTCATCGACAGTTCCTTTGGATTTGGCTGCGAAGAAAGCGCAGGGGCCTCTTTCCTGAAAAAGGACGGCACGGTATGGACTACGGACAAGGACGGCATCATAATGGACCTTCTCGCCCTGGAAATAACCGCCAAGACGGGCCGCTACCCTGATGAGCTGTACAACGACTTGGAAAAGAAATTCGGCAAGTCTTTTTACAAACGTATTGACATAGCTGCATCTCCCGAAGAAAAAACCGCCCTGGAAAAACTATCTCCGGACATGGTTACGGAAAAAGAGTTGGCCGGAGAAAAGATCACTGCCAAACTCACCAACGCTCCGGGAAACGGAGCCCCCATCGGCGGCCTCAAAGTGGTCTCAAAAAACGCCTGGTTTGCGGCCAGGCCCTCAGGAACCGAGGC
>JAOZQV010000497.1 GCA_029932035.1 Deltaproteobacteria bacterium
ATTGCGTTCTTAAGAACATTATTATAAACGTCCCAGAGTTTCGTATCTGCACTAATTGCGGGTGTTATGGCCATTGTTAATTGCACAATGGCAAAAGCGGCGACAAAAACAATCAATTTTTTCATGACTCCTCCTCCGTTTTTTGAGACTAAAAGTGTTCAATGACTAATTATTCCCTTGTTTCTTCCCTATCACCCCCCCTTTTGTGTACGATTTTCCATTGACAAATGCCGTCCAGAAAACGGCGCACACTACTCACAACTCTGTCTAACCTTGTCAAATTCCCGCAGGGACGATAATAGGGAAAGGAAGACTGGGTGTCAAGCCGCCAATTTTCACAGCATTGTTTTTAAGAAAGCTTTAAAAAACACTCCATTTGCTGTAAAAGAAAGGGCACAAAACTGTTAAGTGTGATAGATCTAAAAAGACATCAAAGGAGATAAACTATGATCCGGACAAAACTATGGTTTAGATGCGCCGCCATGCATGATCCGGTAACGCCGGTTATTGTCAAGCCGGCCCTGATCGGTTGGGATGCCAAGAAAAGGGATGTTGACCTGACCATCGAACGGGCTTTTAAAGGTGACGAACTGGTCCTGAGGATGAAGGGGTGGGTAACCGTTGATGTAAAAAAGGTAATAGAGATCGTCAAGAGATATGGGTTCCTAAAGGTCCTGGATGAACGGGACCTCGTGGTGGAGGTGGAAACGGAAAAAGAGCTCGAAGCATTGAGCAGGGAACTCTTAGAAGCCTTTGGGGATCAGTTAAACCTGGAAACAATATGACCCAAATAGATCCCGAACCGGTTGAGATCCCCATAGATGGGACCCTGGACCTGCACACCTTTGCCCCTGGAGATGTGTCTTCCTTAGTGGAAGAGTACCTCTGGGCGTGTCTCAAGAAGGGCATCTATGAAGTCAGGATAATTCATGGAAAGGGCAAAGGTGTCCTCCGCCGGATCGTCCATGCACAGCTTGAAAAACACCCCAATGTCTTAGACTTCAGCCTTGACTCCGGTCCTTCAGGCTGGGGGGCTACCGTGGTCCACCTCAGAGCAAACTCATCTTGAGCCGGAGGCGAGTTCCCGAACTGCTGCGAACATCCGCTCCCTGTCAACCGGTTTTACCCGTCTTACAATCCATTCCCGGAATTTTTCCCCAGCAGGAAGAGACTGTTTGTAGCACATTTGGTTCAACTTAACACCAAGGGTCTCCGCAACCCTTGTGGCCATTACGGGCCATACCTCGCCTATATCACCCACGATCGGGACGCTGCCCGGGATCCTGGCAAACCCCGACATCTCCATGCGAAAGGGGATGCGCATGGACTTTGTCTTGGGAAGACCCTTATCGACCGCATCCGATACCATCCCCGATTCCCTCTCCTTTGTCCACGCCTTTTCTAAGTTAGGATCGAGGTCTATCCTGATGATCTTTTTGTCTCTCAGGGAATAGGTCCACCCCCCTTCCCAGTCAGACCATATACCATGACCGGTAAAGAGCTCAAAGGGCCCGTCATGGATTTCCTGTGAAAAAGCAAGGGCAGATTCGATAATCACATCGGCGCTGCCAAGGAGTTCAGCAATCCGCTGGCTCCTCTCGGACAGGGGGATGGAATCACCGACTGCCAGGCCCACTTCCCCGCCCCCTATCAACTGAGGAACGGTAACAAGCACCGGGATATTATTAAGCGCCCCCGCTCCTATCATCGTGTATGGGTCAGCGCCGTAACCGGCCACCTGCTCAAAGGGGAGGCCGCATCGTTTAGAAAGGGCAAGGACATCACGTGCCAATCTTTCCGTGCGAAGACCGGTGGGATAGGCCATATTCCCGGCGACCTTGATGATAGTATTCCCTCTGGCGCGTCTCATCCTGCGGTAAAGCCCGGTATCAATATAGATTTCGCGCTGGTACTCCTCCAAGCGGGCCTTTGAAAACATACTGACCTCAAACTGCCCGTCGCATGGGAGTTTCTCGGGTTCAAAACCGAAGGCCTCGCCATCAAACCGCTTCACCTTTTCCAAGGTGCCTGCCATCTCATGGTTGATAACCGCGGAACTGGTGGAGACCCCATCGATAAGTCCCTTATGCATAAGTTCCGCAATAAGGGTCGTCACCCCCTCGTGGAGGTTCGGCCCGCTCCCGACCACGGCAACCACCTTGCCGCCCCTCTCTTTGGCCTCAACGATCATTTTTACGGCCTGATTCATCCTATACCTGGTCTTTGCCTTAAGACCTTTGTACATCGTTGCGATTGCTTCTTGATTAATGTTCATACAGATTCTCCTTTTCTTATTCTTCCGAGTCCCTAACGATTGCGTTTCTTCTTTTTTCTCTTTCCCTTTCTTTTCTTTTTTGAGTTTCGCTTTTTCTGATTATCAGGAGGCCCTCCCGTTTTTTCATCTTCAGGAATGATCCGGCTTTCTGAAATGGGACTTTGGTTCATACTGATCTGTAGAGGTTCTTCCACAACCTCCGCATCGGAGCTGTCTTCATGAAGGACCTGCGTTACGACCCTTTGGGTGATGTCCTGCAAATAGTCC
>JAOZQV010000125.1 GCA_029932035.1 Deltaproteobacteria bacterium
CCACAATAGCTACAAGAAAAATCTCTCTAAAACATGATTTGATTTTGAATTTTTGGGACTAAATACGCATCCCAAATGCAGTCCGGAGACGAGAATGTAAACTTGAGCCTCTGACCCCGTGAACCCCTACGATATCTTTTTGTACTGACTTGTCAACATAAATCCGAATACGACCACTTTGCTGCCGCTCTCCCCCCGGTTTAAGAAACCGATGCGGAAATCATCTTGACACATCTACATGGTTCTTCTAATTTGTCGATTAAACTCTGTAGCTCGCCCAGGACAACCCGGCTACGGCGGTCCATGGTCTTATGGTTGTTTTGACCGAACAAAAAAACAGAGGAGATTTCTCCATGGGACAGAAGAAAGTTAAGAAAAAGCCGACTATTGCCATTTTGACCGGCGGCGGGGACGTTCCCGGCCTTAATCCTTGCATTAAGGCCTTAGTTTATCGAGCGGCAAGTGAAGGGATCAGGATCCTCGGGATCAGGCGTGGATGGGCCGGGATCTTAGAGTATAACCCTGATGATCCTGAAGCCTCAAAAAACCGCGTCCAGAAACTTAACCCGGCAGAGGTCCGGACTATTGACCGCTCAGGGGGGACCTATCTCCACACGTCTCGAACCAAACCGAGCGTTGTAGAGAAAAAAAACACACCAGATTTTCTCAAAAGCGCTTTCAATAAAGGAGAGGAGACCCATGACTTTACCTCTCACTGCATCAGAAGCCTGGAGCATTTGGGGATTGACGCCGTTATCCCAATAGGCGGAGATGACACCTTAAGCTTTGCGGAGAGGCTGCACAGTGAAGGATTCCCCGTGATCGCCATCCCGAAGACCATGGATAACGATGTCTTTGGCACGGACTATTGCATCGGTTTCTCCACGGCCGTAACCCGGGGGGTGGGATTCATTCATGCCCTCCGGACATGCACCGGTTCCCATGAAAGGATTGCGGTTATTGAGCTGTTTGGACGTTATTGCGGCGAGACGTCATTGATATCCGCTTACCTCGCAGGCGTCGACCGGGCCATTATCTCTGAGGTGCCCTTTGAACCTGAGAAGCTTGCCAAGTTGCTCATAAAAGATAAGAAGGCCAATCCTAAGAATTATGTCATGGTCACAATATCTGAAGGCGCCAAGATCATCGGTGGAGAGATGTTCCTGTCAGGAGAATGCGATGCATATGGTCACCGCAGGCTTGGCGGCGTGGGAGAAGAAACAGGGGCCATTCTCAAGAAACTGACAGGCCAGGATGTGCTCAATCAGAGGCTCTCTTATCTCATGAGAAGCGGCTCACCCGACTCTTTAGACCTGATGGTAGCTGTTAATTTCGCAAATATGGCTATCGATCTCTTTCTGAAGAATGCCTTTGGCAGACTCGTCGCCTTGAGCAATGGAAACTATACGGACATCCCGCTCAGCACCATCACCACAGGTCAAAAGAGGGTGGATATACGGGAACTCTACGATATTGAAGAGTATCGTCCCAAGGTGAGGCACGTAAGTGGAAAACCGATGTTTCTTTATTAGAAATGACTAAAGTGAAATGGCTCCCTATTTCATAATCTTAATCATAATCGTAATCTTACTCAAAACGATTATGATTAAGATTACGAGTATGATTATGAATTTTTGAACAGACTTCGGAGCAAATCCCCATGCCTCTCAGTGAAGAACGAAAAAAGACCCGCCAGATCCATGTTGGCGACATCCCGATAGGGGGTGATGCACCCATAGCTGTCCAGTCCATGACCAACGCTGACACCCGGGATGTCTCTGCAACTGTTCATCAGATTGACGAGCTCTCCGACGCAGGGTGCGAGATTGTCCGCCTGGCCATCCCCGATGAAGAGGCCGTGACCGCCTTCAGACAGATCAAGAAAAAGGTCAGGCCCCCTCTCATCGCCGATATTCATTTCGACCATCGGCTTGCCCTGGGCGCCCTGAGCGCAGGCGCTGATGGGCTGAGAATCAATCCCGGAAATATCGGGAGTCAGAGAGCTGTTGAAAAGGTGGTTAACGCGGCCCGCGATGTGGAGGCCCCTATCAGAATAGGGGTCAATGCAGGATCTCTGCACAAGGAGATTCTGTCAAGATACGGAGGCCCCAGTCCCAAGGCCATGGTTGCAAGCGCCATGGAGCATGTGCGGCTCTTAGAATCTTTAGACTTTGGCCTGATTAAAATATCGTTGAAATCATCCAACGTTATAAACACCATCAAGGCCTATGAACTACTGAGTCAAGAGGTGGATTATCCGCTCCACCTCGGAGTCACAGAGGCAGGAACACTTATCTCTGGCACGGTAAAAAGCGCTATCGGCATTGGATATCTCTTAGCCCGGGGGATTGGCGATACCTTCCGTGTGTCTCTGACAAGAGACCCGGTAGAAGAAATCAAGGTTGCCTATGAGATCCTGAGATCTCTTGATCTCAGATCACGGGGGCCCGAGATCATATCCTGCCCAACCTGCGGCCGGTGTGAAATAGACCTTTTTTCCCTCGTGGAAAAAGTGGAGAGGGCTGTTTCAGACATCAAGGCATCGCCAAAAATAGCCATCATGGGCTGTGTGGTAAATGGACCGGGCGAGGCTAAGGAGGCGGATGTTGGCGTAGCAGGAGGCAGAGGACAGGGGATCCTGTTCAGAAAAGGAACAGTTGTAAAAAAAATACCCGAGGATCAATTAGCAGAGGTCCTCATCAGTGAAGTCAGACGGCTGGTGGCATAAACTGGCCGCAAAGCGCACCACAACTTTAGGCATTTAATTTCTGAATATTTAGTGACTGAACGAAAATCACGCTTTGGCGTGATTCAGACACGATTTTGGTCCCGCAGGACGGGATAAAAATTCACACAAGTTAGGACGAAATAACTGCCACATTTGACCCCGCCAGGGGCGGGGTTGTTTTTTGATTCATACTCTTAATCGTAATCTTAATCATAATCGTTTTTGAGTAAGATTACGATTAAGATTATGAAATAGAGAAGTCATTTCGTTCAGACACTACTAAACTACTCAACGACTCAACTAAACCACAAGGAGACACAAAGACAACCATGCGATACTCAAAATACTTTATCCCCACACACAAAGAAGCACCTTCGGACGCTGAGGTAATCAGCCATCAGCTGATGATCAGGGCGGGCATGATAAGGAAGCTTACATCAGGGGTGTATACCTATCTCCCCCTCTGCCTCCGGTCCATAAGAAAGGTGGAGGACATCATCAGGGAAGAGATGAACCGGGCCGGCGCGATAGAGATCCTTATGCCTGCTGTTCAGCCGGCAGAGCTGTGGCAGGAGAGCGGCAGATGGGAGCATTATGGCCGCGAACTCTTGAGGTTTAAAGACCGCCACGATCGCGAGGCCTGTTTTGGGCCCACCCACGAGGAGGTAATCACTGATCTTATACGAAAGGAGATCCACTCCTACAAACAGATGCCGATCAATCTCTACCAGATTCAAACCAAATTCAGGGATGAGATAAGACCCAGGTTCGGCATCATGCGCGGCCGTGAATTCATAATGAAAGATGCCTATAGTTTTGATGTTGATGAAGAGGGGGCCAACCTCAGCTATGAAGCCATGTATGAGGCCTACACAAGGATATTTGACAGGTGCGGCCTTAAATTCAGGGCAGTGGAGGCAGATACAGGCGCCATTGGTGGGAGCTATTCCCATGAATTCATGGTGTTAGCGGAAACAGGAGAGGATCAGATTATCAACTGCACAGGGTGCGATTATGCTGCCAATCTGGAAAGGGCAGAGGTGAAACCGTCAGAGACTCTGCCTGAGTCAGATGTCCAGGAGTTGAACCCGATCATTGAGGTGGCCACCCCCGGCATAAAAACAGTGGAAGAGGTTGCCGACTTTCTCTCTGTTTTACCCTCCCAGCTCATTAAATCCCTTATCTTTGTCGTAGACGGTGAAGAGATCGCCGTCCTGATAAGGGGCGATCATGAGCTAAACGAGGCCAAGCTCAAGAGTCTCTTAGGCGCGCAAACAGTTGAATTGGCCTTTGAACGCGTGGTTGAAGAAATTACGGGCGCGCCTGTCGGCTTTGCAGGTCCGGTAGGCCTGAATATAAGGATTGTGGCTGACCACGCACTGAAAGGGATGAGGGATTTCGTTACCGGCGGGAACAGGAAGGACCTGCATCTTCGAAACGTAAATATGAAACGGGACTTTGAAGTTGACCTCTTCGGTGACCTGCGGGTAATCACCTCCCAAGACAGTTGCCCGAGATGCGGCAGGAAAATTGAATTCGGAAGGGGCATAGAGGTGGGGCATATTTTTAAATTAGGCACCAAGTACAGTCAGGCTCTTAAAGCGGTCTTTCTGAACCATCAGGGGAAAGAGACTCCAATTATTATGGGGTGCTATGGCATAGGGGTCGGAAGAACCGTGGCAGCCGCCATAGAACAGAACCATGACAAAGATGGCATCATCTTCCCAATTCCAATCGCCCCTTTTGAGGTTATAATCCTCCCTTTACAGATGCACGACACAGGGGTAGTAGAAACAGCGGAAAAGATTTACACAGAGCTTTTAGATATTAAGGTCGACACTCTCCTTGATGACAGGGACGAACGGGCGGGTGTCAAGTTCAACGACGCAGACCTGCTTGGCATACCAATTCGTGTCACAGTGGGTGTCAAGGGGATCAAGGGTGGTCAGGTAGAGATTAAGCTGCGGTCCGAAACCGAGAGTTTCTTCGTACCCATCAATAATGCAGCATCCTCTATAAATGAGAAAGTGGAAGCCCTAAATGATTCGCCTAAATGACATCACCTCCGAGCTCATCAGCTACCATCCAAAGGCAGATATCGAGCTGATAGAAAAGGCCTATGTTTACTCGGCCAAGGTTCACCAGGGCCAGATCCGCCTTTCGGGAGAGCCCTATCTTTCCCATCCCTTGGAGGCCGCTCACATCCTTGCTCAGCTCAAAATGGATGTGATCTGCATTGCCGCCGGCCTGCTGCATGATGTTATCGAAGATACCGATGTAGAGTTAACTGAAATAAAAGATCTTTTTGGCGAAGAAACCGCCAATATCGTGGACGGCGTTACAAAAATAGGCAAAATGCACTTTGTGAATCGTGAGCAGCGCCAGGCCGAGAATGTAAGGAAGATGATCCTTGCCATGTCTTCTGATATTCGCGTGATCCTCGTCAAATTGGCCGATCGCGTTCACAATATGAGGACCTTGGGTTTCCAACCAGAAGCAAAACAGAGACTCATAGCAACCGAAACCTTAGACATCTATGCTCCCTTGGCTGGGAGGATGGGCATTAACTGGATCAAATCGAGTTTGGAAGATCTATGCCTGTTTTACTTAGAACCCGAGATCTATGCCAACATCAAGAATGCGACCGCACAGAGAAGGGGCGAGATGAATGCATTCATGGACGAGGTCAAAAAGGATCTTTCAGCCAAGTTGGCGGAATTCAATATCCAGGGTACAGTCAAGGCGAGACAAAAGCATTTCTACAGCATATACAAGAAAATGTCGGACCAGGATCTCACGGTGGACCAGGTCTATGATATTCTGGCATTTCGGGTTATCGTCAATTCTATCAAAGAATGCTACGAGGTCTTAGGGCATATCCATTCTGTATGGAAACCGGTCCAGGGGAGGTTCAAAGACTATGTCTCTGTTCCAAAGGCAAACATGTATCAGTCCCTCCATACAACTGTGATAGGCCCACTTGGACAGAGAATGGAGATCCAGATCAGGACATGGGAGATGAACAGGGTGGCAAAGTCGGGAATTGCAGCCCACTGGAAGTATAAGGAGGGGTCAATTGCAACCAAGGCCGACGAAAAACAGTTTGCCTGGCTGCAGCAACTCTTAGATTGGCAAAAAAATCTCAAGGACCCCCAGGAGTTCTTAGAGTCTGTCAAAATGGACCTTTTTCCTGATGAGGTTTACGTTTTTACACCAAAAGGGGATGTCAAGGCATTCCCCAAGGGGGCCACAATAATTGATTTTGCATACGGTATACACTCGGAAATAGGGAAGAAATGTATGGGGGGCAAGATAAACGGCAAAATGGTCCCCCTCCGATACCAGCTCAAGAACGGAAATATTGTAGAAATCATCACATCCCCAAGGCAACACCCAAGTAAAGACTGGCTAAAATTTGTAAAAACCCCTAAGGCAAAAACCAAGATACGGCAATGGATAAGGACAGAGGAAAGAGATGAAAGCATAAGCTTAGGGAAAAGCATCCTGGAAAAGACCCTTCAGCATGAGGGCTTATCCCAGATCAATATTTTTAAAAGTGAACAGATCTCGGCAGTAGCTGACGAGCTTTCTTTTAATTCGGTTGAAGAGTTAGCCGCACAGGTTGGTTTTGGCAAGGTCTCGCCGAGGCAGATAGTTGGTCGGCTCAAACCCAAGTTAGGCATCACAAAAGATAAGTCACAGGGCCTCGTCACCAAAGTGGTAGGCCGTTTTTTGCGGCCTAAGGAGGGCCGCGGGATAAAGGTAGACGGGGTAAGTGATATGCTGCTCCATTTTGCCAAATGCTGCCACCCGCTTCCTGGAGAAAAGGTGATTGGGTTTATCACTCGCGGTCGCGGCATCACAATCCACCAGGAAACCTGCAGACACATCAAAAACGCCGAGTCCGACAGACTGGTGCCAGTGTCGTGGGACCATGGTGAAAATGAGGTATATCCGGCCACGCTGAAGGTAACCACTGTGGAGAGAAAGGGAATCTTAGCTGATATAAGTATGATTTTAACCCAGAAGGATGCCAACATTATCCATGCCGAGATCAAGACCACGGTAGACAATAAAGGCATCTCGTTTTTTACCATCGAGGTGGAAAGCTACAAACAGATGCAGGATATTATGAGCGCCATCAAAAAGGTGAGGAACGTGTTAATTGTGGAGAGGGTCTAAGAGGCTGCTTGATACCTGACCTTTGACTGCTTCACAACCCGGCCTGACCTGATACAGCTTGTGCATGCCTTGATCTTCACTGTCTGGCCATTTCTGACACATCTCACATTCTGAAGATTGGGGTACCAGCGCTTTTTGGTCTTATTATGGGCGTGACTGACATTATATCCCGTTACCGGCCTTTTGCCGCAGATTTCGCATACCTTTGCCATTTGGATGTCTCCTTCGATATTCGATATCAGAATCTTTAGAATTTTTTAGTTTATCCAATACGGAAACAAATATCAAGTGTTTTTTTGACACCATCAACCAATATATCTTCTTACCCGGATAAATGAAAAAGTGAAAGGACTTTTTACGGCATATCATAATCTTAATCGTACTCTTAATCATAATCGTGTTGAGTAAGATTAAGATTATGATTATGATTAAGAAATAGGGCAGCCATCTCATCCATTAATCTCTGAACCCGTGATCGACTACTATATTTTTTGGTATTTTTTGCACAGAACTCAGTCGTTAACTGTCTAAAGGGGTATTAGAAATTGCTTCAACCACCAAAACACCCGCCAAAGGCCTTACTTTTATCCTCCCTCAACTCTGTACCCGAGAGTCTGCGCCATATCCATCTCATGGGTGTTTGCGGGACAGGAATGGCATCCTTAGCAGGCATGCTAAAAGACAACGGCTATCTGATAACCGGTTCCGATCAAAACATTTACCCACCCATGAGTCTGTTTCTTAAATCCTTGGACATCCCTGTTTTCAGCGGATACAAGCCGGAGCATCTCCATCCCAGACCAGACCTGGTAATTGTGGGAAACGTGATCACAAAAGAGAATACGGAGGCAGTTGAGCTTTCAGGCCTCAAACTTCCCTACCTCTCCTTTCCCCAGGCCCTCAGGCAATTCGCATTAAAGGATAAACGATCCATTGTGATTAGCGGCACTCACGGCAAGACAACAACCTCCGCTCTAATTGCGTGGATTTTAGAACAGGCCGGCATGGACCCCGGGTTCATGATAGGGGGGATCCCACTCAACTTTGAGAAGAATTTTAAGTTGGGCAAAGGCTCCTATTTTGTCATTGAAGGGGATGAATACGATACGGCCTTTTTCGATAAGGGGCCCAAATTCTTGCATTATAATCCATGGATCACGATCCTCACCAGTATAGAATTTGACCACGCAGATATCTACCGAGATCTTGACCATGTCATAGAGAGTTTTAATAGACTAATCGGCATTATTCCATCAAAAGGGCTTCTTATCGCAAACGGGGATGATGAGACCGTGAGGCTCCAAAGCAAAAAGGCAAGATCCCGGACAGAGACCTACGGTTTTTCCGAAAATAACCTCTGGCGGGCAGTAGATGTAGCGATTGAAGAGGACTTTACGAGAATAAAGATACTCAAGGGAGGCAAAGAACAGACCTCCCTTGCGTCTTCTATTTATGGCAGGCACAATATATCCAATCTATTAGCGGCGTTGGCCTTGGGTCGCTTTCTAAAAATACCCTGGTCGATCCTAAGAGAAGCAGCCAAGACGTTCAGCGGTGTCAAACGGAGGCAAGAGATCATCGGAGAGAGGAGAGGAATCCTTGTGTTAGATGATTTTGCCCATCATCCTACAGCGGTCAGAGAGACAACAAAAGCGGTGAGAGAGAAATACAAACTCCGACGTCTGATTACAGTGTTCGAACCCAGGTCCAATTCAAGCAGGCGAAATATCTTTCAAGACCGATATGCCCTCTCTTTTGATGCGGGAGACCTGATTATGATTCCAGAACCCCCGTTAATGGAAAAAATCCCTGTTGAAGAACGCTTTTCATCGCGACAATTGGTATCTGATCTAAGCAAGAGGGGGCTTGCGGCCTCTTATTTTGAAAACACAGAACTGTTGTTGAAGGCGTTGGCAACAGAGGCGAGGTCCGGGGACGTCATCCTGATCATGTCTAATGGCGGTTTTGATAACCTGCATCAAAGGCTATTGGAGGCATTATAAGATCCTTGACGACGGCATGATTAGGGGATATAGTTATTATGAGTGTTTAAACTTAGACCCGGAAAGGTGGTGAAGGAATGTTATCAGGGTTTCTAAGGGATAATCTTAATGGACCTATAGCTAAAAGGAGGTTTTTCAAATGAAAAGGTTTTTTCTTGTTGCACTTGCCATGGTTTTTGTTCTAAGCGCAGTCGGTCTTGCCTTTGCCGGGGATAACCCTTTGAGGGCAAGCGAAAAGAACTTTAATAAGGAAATCGCCAGTTTAATTCCCAAGGACCACATTGTTAACGCCCAGCAGTTTCATAAGGTCTGGCAGGATGTGCTGGCCGGAAAGAGTAACGCCTATTTGATTGATCTAAGGACTGACACAGAATTTACAGCCTTTCATATCGAGGGGACAAACCATGTCCAGGCGGGACACTGGTACACGATTCCCAAGAAGATTAAAGATCCGAATACTGAAATTTATGTCTGGTGCCGTACTTCGCATAGGGCGAAATATGTGGCTGGTTTCTTGTATAAGATCGGCTACAAAAACGTTTATCTGTATAATGAAGGGGTAGTCGGCTGGGCCAAGGCCGGGTATTCTTTTGTCAACGCATGCACTGGCGATTTCAAGATCAACAAGTACAGGAAAAAACCCTCCAAAGCAGAAAAATCCTATAAATGGCGGTTCTGGAATTCCTTTAAATA
>JAOZQV010000498.1 GCA_029932035.1 Deltaproteobacteria bacterium
GAGATGATAGAATCTGCCAGGGCTGCCAATGCCGATGACTGTATCCTGGCGCAGCCACAGGGCTACCAGACCATGGTGGGGGATCAGGGGAGCCTTTTGTCAGGCGGCCAGAGGCAGCGGATAGCCATTGCAAGGGCTATACTAATTGACCCCGCCATTCTGATGTTGGATGAAGCGGCCTCGGCCCTCGATGCAGAGAGCGAAAAGCTTGTCCAGGCGGCAATTGAAAGGTTGAAGGGGACGCGAACCATCCTGATTGTGGCCCACAGATTGAGTACAATTATAAGGGCAGACCGTATTTTCGTTTTAGAGGCGGGCAGAATTGTGGAAACGGGGACCCTTGAGGAGTTGCTGAGACTGGATGGGCGGTTCAAGCAGCTTCATGATATGCAGTTTGGCGCGGAGCGCATAGTTCACAGTGCAGAGAGCAGGGAAGGGGGTTGAACCACCATGACGGTGACCAAAATGGATATTGTCAAGAGCGTGATGGCAAATGTACGTTTCAAACGAAGGCTCAAAGGACCCCAGCTATTTCTATTCCCCGAGTTGGATTGCACATTCCTGAGTCGGAAACGGGCCGCCGAAATCGTTGATGCCCTGTTCGAGAAAATCAAAGAGAGCCTGGTTAAAGGCGAAGATGTGCGCATCTTTGGCTTTGGCAAGTTCCAGGTGAAATTCAAGTGGGCCAGAAAGGGGAGGAACCCTCAAACGGGTGAGACCATCGTCATCAACTCCAGGAGGACAGTAAGCTTCAAGGTTTCACGAAAATTAAGAGAAAAGATGAACCGGCCTGGTTGAGATCAGAACTGTTGAGGATTAGCATGCCCCTGAATCGATTCCTTGGAAACAGATTAGACGCGGATGAGATGGTCAAAGTGATTGGCATATTGTTGTACAGACAGAGGATTTAACAATAATGATACCTTTTCGCCGCCAGGTTCTTCTGAAGGCATTTAAGCTGGTTGATCTAACGATTATGGCCTTTTCATACCTGCTGGCTTCATGGGCATGTTCTCGCCCTTCAGGTACGCTTTCCTTTGAGCAATTCCTTTCCCTGCAGATCTCTATCAACGATATCTCTTTTTTCCTCTGCTTACTTCTTGTTTGGCGGATTCTCTTCTCACTTTGCGGACTTTATCGGTCCAGACGCATTTCCAGTCTAAAAGGAGAGGCCTTGGATCTCTTTAAGGCGACCTCTTTTGGAACCGGGGCGCTCCTCATCTCTGCCAGAGTGTTTGGGATTGAAATGATTACCCCTCTTTTCCTTGCGGTATTTTGGCCCGTAGTTACCGGTGTTGCGGTTTCAAGCCGGCTCGTGCTCAGATGGGGATTGACTTGGATCAGGTTAGGGGGGAGAAACTTGCGGCATGTGCTGATTGTCGGGACAAACGAAATGGGCATCAGGCTTGCACGGACAACCGAAGCGATACCAAGACTTGGTTACCGCCTTATTGGATTTGTTGTGAGAGAGGGAGAGGAAATACAGAAAGCTCGAGAGACGGGTTATCCACTCGTAACCGATTTCAAGGGATTCCCATCCTTCCTAAAAGATCGGGCTGTTGACGAGGTCTGGTTTGGCCTTAAACGGGAATCTGCCAAAGGAGAACTGTCTGGAATTATCGATTTCTGTAGGAAGTACGGTATAATAACCAGATTTTTTCCCCGCACGTTCAACCCTGAGAAGACCCTTTTAGATGGAATGTCCTTCGACAGCGGTTCTGTCTACACGCTCTACCCCGCTCCAATAGAGGATAGACAGTTTCTTGAAAAACATGTTGTTGACCTTTTTCTTTCTTTGACATTGCTACTCCTCCTGTCCCCATTGATGGCAATCGCTGCTATTCTGATCAAGGCCACCTCCCCGGGGCCGGTCTTCTTTATTCAGGAAAGGATGGGACTCAACCGACGAAGGTTTCGTCTTTATAAGTTCAGGACCATGATCCTTGGAGCAGACCAGATGCTTCCTGAGTTGGAGCACCTCAACGAGATCAGCGGCCCGGTATTCAAGATCAAGGATGATCCAAGGCTCACCAGGATTGGGAGATTGTTGAGGAGAACCAGTATTGACGAACTTCCCCAGCTTTTCAATGTCCTTAAAGGCGAGATGAGCCTGGTAGGTCCGAGGCCTCTTCCCGTCAGGGACTATAACGGTTTTGAACAGGATTGGCACCGCCGTCGCATGTGCGTTCCACCAGGAATGACCTGCCTCTGGCAGGTCAACGGCCGGAATTCGATCCCCTTTGACAAATGGATGGAGCTGGACCTGCAATACATCGATCAGTGGTCACTGCGACTCGATTTTGAGATTCTGTTGAAGACTGTTCCCGCGGTCTTCAGAGGATCAGGGTCAGCATAGAGGTCAATATTTGTTGAGTACGACATATGACTATAGTTGAAATGTTGGAGAAGAGCGCGAGGCTTTTTCCAAAAAAGACCGCGATTATTTACAAAAAAACTGAAATTTCCTATGAGAAATTTCATAGGGGTTCAAATGCCCTGGCCTGTTTTTTAGTAACTATTGGCCT
>JAOZQV010000499.1 GCA_029932035.1 Deltaproteobacteria bacterium
ACTTTCAAGTTGGATTTTAATAGACTCTGTGTGAGTAGCTCTTGCATCTTCAAGTAACTCAATAGCCTGGGCAATTATTTTAGGACCTCGATCATCCTGCTGTACAGTTCCCTGTATTATAAGAGTTTCGGTGGAATTGAGCAAGTGATAACAACGAGAAAAGGTGTCCGGGAAAACGATGACTTCCACAGAATTTAATAGATCCTCTACGGTAATAAAGGCCATGAGGTCACCTTTTTTACTCTTTAACTGCTTGCAGCTTCTGATAAGTCCACCGATTCGTACGGCTTGATCTTCACCATATTCTTCGAGTCCTGCAATATCAGTGTCGGTAATGGTTTTTACCTCATCAAGGTCTTCATCGAGTGGATGGCCGGAGATATAAAAACCGACGGTTTCTTTCTCTTTTGTCAAACGTTCCCGCTCTTCCCATTCGGGAATATCAGGGAGGGTAATGGCACTTTTATCAGTGGTGTCCGTTTCAGGGGCAAGAGCAAAGAGGGACATCTGGCCCGATTGTTTATCACGTTGCACTGCCTTGGCCTTTTCCATGGCCTGCTCGATAATGGCCCAAAGCTGAGAACGTTTGCATCCCACCGAATCAAATGATCCTGATTTTATAAGACTTTCAATCACTCGTGAATTTACCTTACGAGAATCCACCCGGTTGCAGAAATCCTCAAGTGATGTGTATTTGCCCCCTTCTTCACGTTCTTCAACAATGGATTGCAGGGCAGATTTACCCACATTTTTCACCGCCGCCATACCAAAGCGGACGCGGTCGTCGTGGACGGAGAAATCAATTAAGGAATTATTGATATCAGGGGGCAGCACCTCAATTTCATGTTCACGGCACTCATTGATATAGAGAACAATTTTGTCTGTATTGTTCATATCACAGGAAAGCAGTGCGGCCATAAATTGTGACGGGTAGTGGGCCTTTAAAAATGCTGTCTGGTAGGAGATGAGGGCATAGGCGGCAGAATGGGATTTGTTAAATCCGTATCCCGCAAATTTTGCCATCAGATCAAAGACATATTCTGCTTTTTTAAGATCTATCTTTTTAACCTTGGCACCAGCCATAAATTTGACTTTTTCGTCATCCATGACTTCAACGATCTTCTTCCCCATGGCTCGGCGCAGGATATCCGCATCACCCAGGGAGTAGCCGGCAAGAATAGAAGAAATTTTCATTACCTGTTCCTGGTAGACAATGACTCCGTAAGTCTCTTCGAGAACTGATTTAATCTCGGGCAGCGGATAATTAGCTGTGGAGCGACCATGTTTGGTTTCAACAAAGTCATCAACCATACCGGAATCAAGGGGGCCGGGGCGATAGAGGGCAACCAGGGCAATAAGATCACTGAATTGCTCAGGAGCCATTTTTACCAGTAATTCGCGCATCCCGGAGCTTTCCAGCTGAAAAACACCCAGGGCATCACCGTCGCAGAGGAGCTTGAAGGTCTTCAAATCATCCATGGGGATGGCGTCAATATCAAGATCGGTGCCAATATCACTTTTGATATGCTTGAGGGCATTATCGATAACGGTAAGAGTTTTTAAGCCCAGGAAGTCAAACTTAACAAGTCCAGTCAACTCAGTATGTTTCATGTCATACTGGGTGAGGGTCTCACCGTCCTTGCCCTTGCAGGTTGGTAGATATTCCACCATAGGTTTTGGCGAAACCACTACGCCGGCGGCATGGGTGGATGTATGTCTGGCAAGGCCCTCGAGGGTTTTTGCAACCTGAATAAGTTCCGCCATACGCGGATCTTTATTAATCGCATCGACCAGACGTGGTTCCTCATCAAGCGCCTTGTCGATGGTCATCTTCATCGCTTCAGGAACCAGTTTGGCGAGTTTATCAACTTCGCCAAAGGGAATGTCCAGCGCTCGGCCGACATCACGAATAACCCCTTTTGCCTTCATCGAACCGTAGGTGATAATTTGCGCGACATGGGCGGCTCCACCGTATTTCTGGCGAACATAATCAATCACTTCACCACGTCGATATTGACAAAAATCAATATCAAAGTCAGGCATGGAAACACGCTCAGGGTTTAAGAATCGCTCAAAAATAAGACCGTAGGGGATGGGGTCAATATTGGTGATACGCATAGCATAGGCTGCAAGACTTCCAGCCCCTGAACCACGTCCAGGTCCAACGGGAATCTCATGATCTTTGGCCCAGTTGATAAAGTCGGCAACGATAAGGAAATAGCCAGGAAATCCCATGGAGTTGATAATCTCCAGCTCAAACTCCAGGCGCTCATTATACTGTTTTTCAACTTCTTTATTGAAGGTGCCGGCGGTGCGCATGGCGGCAAAACGATCCTGTAAACCATCCCAGCTGGCTTTAACAAACATTGATTCAAGGGTTTCACCTTCAGGGACGGGAAATTCGGGGAAATGATAGTCGCCAAGATCGATTTCAAGATTACAGCGATCAACGATTTCCTGGGTGTTACTAATAGCCTCTGGACAGTCCTTGAAACTTGCTGCCATCTCTTCCTGCGATTTAA
>JAOZQV010000500.1 GCA_029932035.1 Deltaproteobacteria bacterium
TAAAACGGTTTTTTGATATGGCAGGTGGAAAATACCATGATTGTGAGCATGAGCCTGCGCAGATGGGGCATGGCGTATAAAACGCCTGTCACCGTGGGCACACCGATCAGGAAGGTGGCAATGCCCATTATTGACGCCGTGGTCATAGGGCCATACCTCCCTGTTCAAAAGATCTGGCAAAACCGAATAGACCACGAAAGGCCTGCATCTGATCCTTAGGGTTCCGGCTCTTTAATTTCAGCATGAGCCAGCGTCGGCGGTGGTATTCGTAATAAAAATGGTGGGCAATTTCAGGAAAAGCAAGGGGCTTTATCCCGTTTTGGAAGGCCGACCAGAGTTCCACCTTAAATTCTTTGGGCAGGATCATATTGTTGAGGGCAAATTTCAGGTTATACACATCGTTGAGGGTATGGCTCCTTGGAATGGTGTTGGCCAGATCGATGAGCCCGACACGTTCCCCATCCACGTGGATATTTCTGAAGACAAAGTCACCGTGGATGAATGAGGGTGTAATCCGGGCCGCCTTGAACGACTCCGAGAGTAGTGCAGTCTCTTTTCTGATCCCTCTGAAGAGAAGAAATCCTAACAGAGGGACACTTGCCAGCTGACGGGATGTATGTTCGGAGTACTCGAAAATAAACGGGGAGGTCTCGACCCCCGGGGACCGGGTCATCTCGTAGAGACCCTTCATCAGCCTCCCTAAGATCCCCATAATACGGATTGATTGCTCGCGCACGCCGGTATCCTTTCTCCCGCGATACAGGAGGTCGCTGAAACATTCGCCTTCAACAAAACCGATGCAGAGGAGGTTTTTTCCGGCAATGAGTTTTACTGCCTTTGAATCGATGAGGGCTGGATCATCCTTTGCAATATGGTGATAGAAGTTTAAGGCCTTGGCCTCTTCCTCGATTAATGCGGAATCGTCACCCTTGTATTTTTTTATTATAAATGGTTGTCCATCACACTCTGATCGATAGATATGGCAGTACTTGTTCTCCTGGATGAGATCTAAGCGTGTCAATCCCATGTCCAGATCCTGGGAGAACTGCTCTTTTGTGAGATTTTCCATTCTCGTCTCAATTAAACCTGTCCCAGATTTTGAGGAAACGCCCTGATTCAGCGGGCCAATCCAAAGCGGTCTGGTCTGTCAGGCCCAACAGGACAGGCAATTGCCTGTAGAGCCTTTCCCGGGGGTATTTCCATGAAAAGAATCCCATCTGTTTGCTTCTGATCAGGTTGCGCGGGAGGTTTTTGATGGAATGTTGCTCCACTTCCCGAAGCCCCCCCCATCGTGAATACTCGGTAAGTGAAACCCAGTTGCGTCCTGTGCGGATCTTTTCGATGTGCAGGAAGATCTCTCCCCAGCGTCTTGCCAGATCCTTCAGCTGCTCTTCCTCAACCTGGGTGTCCGGCAAGTCATCCGGTTGAAACTTGAAGCGCAGGGCCTCATGGTAAAGCGCCCCTAATTTAAAGGCTGCGACTTCAGGGGTGTCTGCCTCAAGCTGGGTCAGGCGATCGTCTCGGCCTCGATAGGGCGTGGCAAAGCGTTGATGGGCGATCAGGAGGCCGTCTCCCATGGCCAGAAGGCATTTGTAATAGTTCCGCCGGGTGAAGTCCGGGTCCGGTGTATTTTCAGCGCCTCGCACAACACGCAATGCCCACAACAGACCGGCCCCCCGGTTCAGCGCCAATCGGGTTGCCTCTATAGCCGGCAGCGTTTTTTTAAGGGCCGCAGGCGCGTGGGCGGTCAGGATGTCTGACGGACCTTTTGTTACGATGTGCCCGTTCAAGAGATCGTACCACATCAACCAGTGAGGCCAGGTTTCGATGTCATGAATGGTCAAAGGCCGGCTGAAATCGACATCAATCTTGATTTCTTCCTCAAAATGTTCGCTGATGGCATCTAATTTGTCCCATGGAACACTCCCTTTCCGCTTCACTACCAGGGTGAAATCAAGATCATTATATGGCTGTTCCACACCGTCAACACGTACGACACCGCCTTCCCCCCGGCCATAACCGCCACCCACTATCAATGCGACCAAATTGTCGCCTAATGCCTTCTCCACCTCTTCGCCGATCCGCAGCGAGACGTCATGCATGCGGGCGTTAAAGTCCTCTGACCCATGTTCCGCATAGATTGCACTCATCGAACTCCCTCCCTTAATCCATCTTTAAAACCCGCTCGCCTGCCCAACAGTTGTGCAAAGCGAAGCACGGGTGAGTAAAAGCCTGCCCCTAAGAAAAAATGAGACAGACAATATTTTTCATCGCTTATTATCTGACGTATGTAGGGGAGCAGGGAGTACCGGATAAATGATTGCTCCCACTTGGACCAGTCAAAGATCACTGCCTCTGCCCGGCCTTCCCCATAATGGCGTCTGTAGAACTGCCTTAAGTTGTAGTTATGGGAGTGCATAACAATGGAATCGGCGACATAACGGATCTCATGGCCCTTTTGCCGAACACGCCAGGTCCAGTCAATATCTTCAGAATACTGGATATCTTCATCGAATTTCAT
>JAOZQV010000501.1 GCA_029932035.1 Deltaproteobacteria bacterium
CCTTAAAATTCATCTGAGGACAGCCCCATAAGAGATCAGTTCCGGAAACGGTCATTCTTTCCGCCTGTGCTGAGATAGTATTTTAGAGTCACGGGGGCGTTGAGCGAGCGGTGGTATCCTTTTTATTGCGGCCTTTAAAAAAGAGACCCGCATGGCCCCCAAGAAATAAAAATATACCCGCACTTTTTGAGATGTTACAATTCAAAGCCTAAAATACGAAACGCTATCATTAAAACAAGGAGCCATAGAGGATGAGATGTCAGCGGGATTTTTCTGAACTGCTTAAGGATTATCCAAAAGAAGTCATCCTGAAAGATGGGACCGGCGTCACATTGAGACCTCTTAAGGACGGAGATGAGAATGTCCTGTTTGAGATGTTCAGGCGTTTATCCGTGGATGATTTGTGGTTCCTGAACCATGATGTGTCCGATATGGGGCTGATTGCTGACTGGATAAACAATTTGGATCCCAACAGGGTGATCTCTATTGTTGCCTTGCTTGAAGGGCGAATCGTTGGCAATGCGGTTATTATGATGAAGCGCTACGGTGCCAAAAGCCATATCGGAAAAGTGAGGATTTCCGTGGACCCGGGTTTTCGGGATAGACGTCTGGGGACCTGGATGCTTCTTGATCTCGTGAACCTTTCTATGGCAATGGGATTGCAGATGTTGGTTATGCGTTTAGTCCAGGACAGGGATGCATCTCTTATCAAGGGTGTCAGAAAACTGGGCTTTGTTGAAGATGCCGTCCTCAAAGACTACCTCATGGGTGGGGAAGGGCAGGCTCATAACCTCGTTATAATGACAAAGCGTCTTACTGTGGTGTGTTACGATTCCTGATATGGAGCAGCCTCTTCATTCCCAACACAGTCTGGATCCGGAGAAATTGCGACACACGTTTCCGGATGGGCCAGGCGTTTATCTCTTTAAGGACCTTTCCGGGCGTGTAATTTATGTGGGAAAGGCCAAAAACCTCCGGAAAAGGGTCCTTTCCTATTTCAAGCCTCCTCCGGACCGGCCTGACAAAACCTCCCTGATGATGAAGAGGGCTTCAGGCCTTGATTACCTGCTCACTTCAACCGAAAAAGAGGCATTTATCCTTGAGAGCAATCTTATCAAGAAGTTTATGCCACGCTACAACGTTATTCTCAGGGACGACAAGCGATATCCCTGCCTCCGGCTTGATATCAATGAACCGTATCCTCATTTGGGTATTGTAAGAAGGATCAGGAAGGACGGAGCCCTTTACTTTGGCCCCTTTTCCTCTGCCAATGCGGTGCGCAGTACGCTCAAGTTTATTGAACGAATTTTTCCGATCCGGAAATGTAAAACAAGGGGACTGCCGAAACGCACAAGACCCTGCCTGAATTACGAGATGGATCGATGCCTCGGCCCTTGCACGCTTGATATCCCTATTCCAAAGTACCGCGAGGTGGTTCAACAGGTCAGGCTGTTTCTGGAAGGCCGTAATCGGGAACTGACAGAACAGTTGCGAAAAAAAATGGTTGAGGCAGGGGAGCATCTGGAATTTGAGAGGGCTGCAGGGATAAGGGATCAGATTAGAGCTATAGAAAAGACAGTGGAACAGCAGCACGTAGTATCACCGAGAATGGAAGATGAGGACATCATCGGGCTGGCTAAAAAAGAGGGCATGCATCAGCTTATAATCCTGTTTGTCCGCAAGGGCTCACTGATGGGCAGCCGCGATTACATAGTTAAGAATCAGCCCTGGGATTCTGCGGAGGTCCTGGAGGGCTTTTTGAAGCAGTACTATCGTCGCGAGGCCTTTATCCCCAAACGGATTCTCATTTCTGAGTCGGTTGAAGATCTTCTACCAATTACAGAATGGCTCAGTGATTTGGCAGGTCATAAAGTTGCGGTCCACTACCCCCTCAGGGGCGAAAAACTCCGACTGGTCGAGATGGCGGTGGCCAATGCGGAAAACCTGCTGAACGGCCGTTGGGAGAGCCAAAAAAAGGATCTCGTAAGCATTGTTCAGTCAGTTCTGAAGCTTAAAATGTCGCCGCGTTACATGGAGGGACTCGATATTTCCAACCTGCAAGGGAAGGAGGCGGTGGGAAGTATCGTCTCCTTTGTTGATGGACTGCCTCATAGAACAGGATATCGAAACTACAGGATGAATGTGGTTAACGGCATCGATGATTACGGAATGATGGCAGAGCTGGTGGAAAGAAGAGTATCAAAAGGGCATCTACCCGACCTGTTTCTGGTGGATGGGGGTAAAGGGCATCTTGCAGTTGTTAAGAATGTGCTGGACCGGCAGGAGAATCCGGATGTTCCGGAGGTAATATCTATCGCAAAGCAGGATAAGAATCGGCAGGAAAAACACGACAAGATATATATTCCGGGGCGGAAAAACCCCATACGGCTCAGGGCTGATCATCCTGTATTGCTTTTAATGATGCGAATTCGAGATGAGGCCCATCGCCGCGCCATAACCTACCATCGGAAGCTGAGGGGAAAAAACCTGAAGAGATCCGAACTGGACCTTATCCCTGG
>JAOZQV010000502.1 GCA_029932035.1 Deltaproteobacteria bacterium
AGATTATGGCGCCCGTAACGAGAAAAAAGACCATACATGATATTTTCAGCGAATCCCTTATGGAGTCGAAAAACCCCTTCCAGGACAGTCGCCCTGACCCCACTGTGACGAGAAGAGTGAAAAAAACGCCAACTGCTCCGGCCTCGGTTGGAGTGAATAGCCCAGCGTACAGCCCCCCTATTACTAACACGAATATGGCAATCGCTTCTATGACCCCGACAAGGGATATAAGCTTCTCTTTGAAACTCGTCTTTGGTCCTGCCGGACCGTACTCAGGCTTGATCCTGCATAGGACAAATATGGTGAGTACAAAAAGGATTCCGAGAAGAATGGCCGGCAGGATGCCGGCAAGGAAGAGCTTTATTATAGATTGCTCTGTTTGAAGACCGATTACTATGAGGACAACACTGGGAGGCATCACTGTCCCTAATGTCCCGCCGGTAACTACGGTTCCGCTGCTTAATCTCGTATCATATTTATATTTGGTCATTTGTGGGAGGGCGACAGTGCCCATGGTAGCGGCTGTTGCAGTGTTCGAACCGCAGATAGCGGCAAAGAGTTCATCTGCGCCAATGGTGGCAATAGCCAACCCGCCCCGCCAGTGTCCAAACCACTTGTATGCCGCGTTATAAAGTCGTTCAGCAATACCCGAATTGAATGCAAGGTATCCTAAGAAGATGAAAAGGGGTATGACTGTCAGGCCGTATTTTGAGAAAGTGCCCCAGATATCCGCCCCCACCACGTTTATTGCCGCCTTGAATGAAACCACATACCAGAACCCGCAGAAACCGACTATCCCCATGGCAAATCCCACGGGCATCCCCAAGAAAAATAGAACAGCTAAGAGGATGAGAATCCCGATAATACCGATCAGGGTAGCGCTCATTCTTCATCCTCCCCTTTTTCCATAAAAAGCTTCAAGAAATCAGTCAAAAAAACCAGGGAGAGAACCGCGCACCCGAGAGCCACCCCGTAAGTGAAGGGATAGTAGATAACCTGCAGCGTTTCAGTAACCTCGCCTGTTTCCCACAGAGTGGTTGCATATCTTGAAATTTGCCAGGCAGCCAAGGCAAAGAAAACCATACAAATGATATTGTTGACGGCGTTGAGAATCCTCTGGGCTTTTTTAGAGAAACGTAAGACTATGATATCTACAGCAATATGACCCCGTCTGATCTGGGTGTAGCCTACTGCAAAGGCTGTCACGACAGCCCCAAAATACCCCATAAGCTCGAAGGTGCCGCTGACCGGAATCCAGACAAAACGGAGGAAGACGTTTGCACAGGTCAAGAAAATCATTGCTATCATGAATAGGCCTGCAATGCAGATGAGCATCTGGTTTAAGTAATGGCTGATCCTGTCCAAAATCACCATATTAACCCTCGGGACTAAATTGAATATTGAATAATGAATATTGAATATTGATGAGGCCACAAAAAGGCGCAAAAGTCACAAGAAATTGAATTGAGGAATCCCGGAATTACTTCAAATCCCTGAATTCCTCAATTTACTCTCAATTCCGATGGTTATTTACCTTCATACATTTGGGCAATACCCATTATATCTGCAACAATCGCCTTTGCAGGAAGACCCTTTGCCTCATTAGTCTTAATCCAGTTGCCCGTAATCGGTACAAGCAAGTTATTCCACTTGGCCTTTTCCTTTTTGGCAAGCCGGAACACCTTGACGCCCTGCTTCTTCTTTGACCAGCGCATGGCACTTTTCACATGTTTATCCATATAGGCGCCTGTCCAGGCCGACTGCTGGGTTCCTAATTCATCAAAGACCTTCTGCACGTCCTTTGGAAGGGAATTCCACTTGTCCATATTCATCACTACGGCAAAGGGATATACCGGGGTTTGTGTCATGGTGACAAACTTGCAGAGTTCGGCAAACTTGAAATCTTTCATGACCTCAAGAGATGAGAATAAGCCTTTTACAACACCCTTCTGCAAGGCCTCCGGGGTTTCCGGCATCGGCATGCCTACACGGTTGGCGCCCCAGGCCTTAAGGATCTGTGCTGCGCCGCCTGATGCCCTAATAGGCACACCCTTGAGATCTGCCAGGGTCTTTATGGGGATGGTGGACATGATGTTCGATGGCGCAGTCGTAAACATGGTAAGGACTTTGACCTTGGCAAATCCTTTTGGTTTGTATTTCTTATAGAGATCCCATAGTGTGAGGCTTGCTACTTCTGAATTAGGCAAACCGAGGGGAAGAGCTATCGCATTGGTGATCGAGAAACGCCCTGGCTGGTAGGCCATGCATATGCAACCGATATCGGCCGTTCCCGCAATAACACCATCCATCATACCTTTGGCCTTGAGGAGTGTCCCCCCGGGAAAGGTTTGAATGGCGACCTTTCCATTGGTCCGCTTTTCCACCACTTTTTTCCACTTTTCCATCTGAACACAGGGGAAAGTTGGGGCGGGTGGGAAGTTGGCATAGGTCAGTTTGATCGGCCCTGCCATGGCAGTCGCCGGCATCCAGGTAATTGTTAAGAGTGTTGCCAAAAATAT
>JAOZQV010000126.1 GCA_029932035.1 Deltaproteobacteria bacterium
GGCGCGAATCAAGAAAGGGGAGGGGAAATTGGCGCGTCACGGAGCATTAGGTCCAAGAGCAACATTGAGACCCAAAAAATGGCTGGGACAGCATTTTCTTATTGATGAAGGGATTATTGAAAAAATCATTGCTTCGGCACGATTCCAGTCGTCCGATGTAGTTCTGGAAATTGGACCTGGACAGGGCGCCCTGACCCTTCCCCTTTCTAAGACCGTTTCACACGTTATGGCCGTCGAAAAGGACATCCGCCTTGCTAATTTACTTCAGAAGAAGCTCTCAAATTTGGGGATTTCCAATGTAACCCTTATAAACCACGATATCCTGACCTTTGATTTTAACGGGATCAAACCCCGACCTTCAGGCAAGATTCAGATCATAGGGAATATTCCTTACAACATCTCCTCCCCTCTCTTAGAAAAACTGATAAAAAATCGGAAAATTGCGGCAAGGGCGATCCTTATGTTTCAATTAGAGGTTGCCAGAAGGTTAACCTCAGCTCCTTGCACAAAAGCCTACGGGGCCATGACCCTTCTGATTCAATACCATGCGAGATCGACCTGCCTGTTGGCGGTGTCCAGGAAGGCTTTTTATCCTGTGCCAAAGGTCGATTCAATGATCGTGGAGATCGACCTGGGGCGGCCGTATCCCAATCAGGGAGTGGATGATGATCACTTCAGGAAGGTGGTAAAAGGGGCATTTGCTCACAGGAGAAAGACCATAGTGAATTCCATGAAGGGATTTTTGCCCTCCTGGACACCTGACCTGCTTATGGACCGAATGAAAGCCTGCGGGATTGATCCCAAAAGACGGGCCGAGACCCTTAGTATGGATGAATTCTTGCGGCTTGCCACTGCCCTTGCAATTGACAAGTGCGAAACAGAGTGATATTATTTAAAGTTTTTGAAGGATTTTGCATGGAAGTTATAGAAACAGTTCAAGAGATGCAGCAGAGATCCGAGGCGCTGCGATCGGCAGGGCAGACGATTTCCCTGGTGCCGACAATGGGTTTTTTGCATGAAGGCCACCTTGAATTGATGCGTGTGGGGAAAAAGCACTCCGATAAACTAATCATCAGCATTTTTGTCAATCCTTCCCAGTTTGGCCCTGGAGAGGACCTTGACCGGTACCCAAGAGACAAAGAGGGCGACCTGGAAAAGGCCAGTGATGTCGGGGTAAATATCGTCTTTATGCCATCCGCCGAGGAGATGTATCAGGAAGGATATCAGACTGAGGTACAGCTAAAAAGCCTCCCTCAACACCTCTGCGGTCTCTCGAGATCCGGTCACTTTGATGGGGTTGCCACAGTGGTCGCCAAGCTGTTTAATATTACAAGGCCACATATGGCGGTTTTTGGCCAGAAAGACTACCAGCAGTTAGCGGTTATAAGCCGAATGGTTATGGACCTCAATATGGACATTAAGATCTTAGGCGTCCCTACTGTCAGAGAACCGGACGGATTGGCCATGAGCTCCCGTAATAATTATCTAAGGCCTGAAGAGAGGAAGTCCGCGCTATCCCTCAAAAAATCAATGGATCTCGCAGGAGAGTTGTTCCAGGGAGGAGAAAAAAAGCCAAAAGTCATAAGAAATGCAGTTCAGTCCCTGATCCTTGGCCATCCGTTTACAGCGATCGACTATATCGCCCTCTGTGATCCTGTAACATTAGACGATGTTGAAGCGCTTGGTGATAAAAACCTGCTTGCCTTAGCAGTCAGGGTGGGAAAGACCAGATTGATAGATAATTGCTTGCTTAAAAAAGATTCAGAGTAAAAATAACTATCTAAAAAGGAGAAATTTATGAAACCCTTAAACTTTCTGTTTACCTCAGAGTCAGTAACCGAAGGTCATCCCGATAAGGTTGCAGACAAGATATCCGACAATATTTTGGACAAAATCTTTGAGCAGGATCCTAATGCACGGGTGGCCTGTGAAACTTTAGTTACCACCGGCATGGCCATGATCTCAGGAGAAATTACCACAACAGCCTACGTGCACATGCCGGAGGTTGTAAGAGAGACGATCAAAGATATTGGTTACAAGAACTCCTCCATGGGGTTTGACTGGGAGACGTGCGCGGTACTTTCTACCATTGACAAGCAGTCTCCTGATATTGCCGTGGGGGTTGACGATGGCACAGGCCTTTTCAAGGAGCAGGGGGCCGGCGATCAGGGGCTTATGTTTGGCTATGCCTGTAAGGATACCCCGCCGCTTATGCCAATGCCGATTTACTTGGCCCACGGGCTGACTAAGAGATTGGCCCATGTGAGAAAATCGGGACAGCTCCCCTGGCTCAGACCGGATGGCAAGTCCCAGGTGACCGTGGAATATGTGGACGGTAGACCATCCAGTATCCACTCGGTGGTTATCGCGGCCCAGCACGCCCCTGATGTGGATTACGACACTCTTCGCGAGGCTATTATTGAGAAGGTTATCAGAGAGGTGATACCAAAGGAGATGTTGGTTGATAAGACAGAGTATTTCATAAACACGACCGGCAGGTTTGTGGTGGGCGGACCATTAGGGGATTGCGGTCTGACCGGACGTAAGATCATTATGGATACCTACGGTGGTTTCGGTTACCACGGTGGCGGGGCCTTTTCAGGAAAGGACCCTTCCAAGGTGGACAGGAGCGCCTCATATATGTGCCGGTATATTGCCAAAAACATAGTGGCAGCCGGGTTAGCTGAAAAATGCGAAATACAGGTAGCATACACTATCGGCCGGGCTGAACCGGTTTCGGTGATGGTGGGGGCCTCCAGTACGGGTGTTGTTCCCAGCAGTGCGCTTACGGAAATAGTCAAGAAAGAATTCGATCTGAGGCCTGCTGCAATCATTGAGCGCCTTGATCTTCTCAGGCCTATTTATGGGAAGACCTCCAACTATGGACATTTCGGTCGGGAGAAACCGGAGTTTACCTGGGAAAAGACTGATGCTGTAGAAACGCTCAAGAAAGCGGTGAAGTAGAGTAACAGGGGTTGCGGGTTACGGGTTTGAAACTTTAAACTTGAAACTGGATGCTGGTCGAAGATCCCGTTTTCAGCGGGGATGATGGAAATATAACAAAACAAAAAGTGAGGATAAAAGTAATGGATTATGATATCAAAGATATTAATTTGGCGGCAAAGGGCCGGTTGAGGATAGAATGGGCCGAAATGAGTATGGCGGTCCTCAGGACCATTAAAGAACGTTTCTCAAAGGAAAAACCTCTTAAAGGGATCAGGCTTTCCGCCTGTCTGCATGTCACAACGGAAACAGCCGCCCTTGTAAAGACCCTGAAGGCAGGGGGGGCTGAGGTAGTGGTATGCGCGTCTAACCCCCTCTCAACCCAGGACGATGTAGCAGCCTCTTTGGTGGCCGATGATGAGGTCCCGGTTTTTGCTATTAAAGGGGAGGACCACGCGACCTACTACAGCCATATTCTTTCCGCGCTCAGGCACGAGCCTCACATTACAATGGATGACGGCGCAGACCTGGTGAGTTCGCTTCATTTTATTGCCTTGAAAAAATGGAATGATTTAGAGTCCTCTGTCAGTGAGTGGGCAAAAACCCTCTCTGATGAGGAAAGAGACAGATTCCTTTCAAACATTATCGGCGGGACTGAGGAGACAACTACAGGAGTGATCCGGTTGAGGAGCATGGAGAATGACGGGGTGCTCCAATTCCCTATCGTTTCCGTAAACGATGCCAATACCAAGCACCTCTTTGATAACCGTTACGGAACAGGGCAGAGCACAGTGGATGGCATTATAAGGGCCACCAATCGTCTCCTTGCAGGCTCTACCTTCGTAGTCAGCGGATACGGCTGGTGCGGAAGGGGTGTGGCAACTAAGGCCAAGGGTCATGGCGCACACGTGATTGTATGTGAAGTGGATCCCCTGCGGGCCCTTGAAGCGGCCATGGACGGGTTTCAGGTAATGCCGATTGCCAAGGCGGCCCCGTTGGGAGATTTCTTCTGTACCCTTACGGGGGATATCAACGTTATCAGGACCGAGCACTTCCTGGCAATGAAGGAAGGGGCCATGATCGCAAATTCAGGCCACTTTGACGTGGAATTAGACCTTGAAGGACTTGCAGAATCGTCAGCGAGCAGACGTCCGATAAGGGAGTTTGTGGAAGAATTTGTCCTCAACAATGGACGAAGGGTTTATCTGTTGGGTGAAGGGAGACTCATCAATTTGGCCGCGGCAGAAGGTCATCCCTCCAGTGTCATGGACATGAGCTTCGCAAATCAGGCCCTCTCTGCAGAATATATGGCAAAGGAACATGCGACACTCAAGAAACAGGTCTATCCGGTCCCCCTTGAGATAGACCAGGAGATCGCCCGGTTAAAGCTTTCGTCCATGGGGATCGAAATAGACACATTGACAGAAGAGCAGGAACGTTATCTCTCCTCATGGGAAATAGGGACTTGAAGTAAGTTAAAATGAGAGACGAAAGGGAACCATCAAAATGAATACCCCCGATTCAACCCCCTCCCTGGATTTTATCCGGTCTATTATTACAGAAGACCTGAAAGCAAACAAAAACCATGGGACAATTCATACACGTTTCCCGCCGGAACCAAATGGCTATCTGCATATCGGACACGCCAAATCTATCTGTCTTAATTTCGGCATTGCAACGGAATTTGGCGGTCTTTGCAATCTGAGGTTTGATGATACAAATCCAATAAAAGAAGAGGAGGAGTTTGTTGAATCGATAAAAGAGGATGTCCGATGGCTCGGATTTGATTGGGAAGACCGTCTCTACTACGCATCTGACTACTTTGATCAACTTTATAAATATGCTGTACAGTTGATCAAAAACGGCAAGGCTTATGTTGACGACTTGACTCCTGATGAAATTCGTGAATACCGCGGCACCTTAACTGAGTCAGGCAGGGAGAGCCCCTATCGCACCCGATCGGTTGAAGAAAACCTGAGCATGTTTGAACGTATGCGGGCAGGAGAATTTGAAGATGGCTCCCGGGTACTTCGGGCAAAGATCGATATGGCATCCCCTAATTTAAATATGCGGGATCCTGTTCTGTATCGTGTTTTACATGCTGCCCATCACAGGACGGGTAAAAAATGGTGCATCTATCCCATGTATGATTTTACCCATGGTCAGTCCGATTCCATCGAGGGGATTACCCACTCCCTTTGCACTCTCGAATTTGAAGATCACAGACCCCTATACGACTGGTTTGTGAATGAACTGAAAATCTTTGCACCACAACAGATCGAATTTGCCAGACTCAATCTCTCTTACACTGTCATGAGTAAGCGTAAGCTCATGGAATTGGTTGAAGGAGGCGATGTGACCGGCTGGGATGATCCCCGGTTGCCCACCATATCCGGTATGCGCAGACGAGGGTACACGGCGGAATCAATCCGCAATTTTTGTGAGAGGATCGGGGTTGCCAAGAGAGAGAGTATGGTTGATATGGCGCTTTTGGAGTATAGCATCCGGGAAGATCTAAACAAGCGGGCCCGACGTGTGATGGCCGTATTGCGTCCCATTCGCGTAGTGATTGACAACTATCCCGAAGACGAGACTGAATACTTAGATGCCGAGAATAGTCCGGAAGATCCCGGTATGGGGTCACGTAAGCTTCCCTTTTCACGCGTGCTGTATATCGAAAAAGATGATTTTCGTGAAGATCCACCTAAAAAGTTTTTCCGCCTGGCGCCCGGTCGTGAGGTACGGCTAAAACACGCATATTACATCAAATGTAAAGGAATGGTTAAGGATGAAAAAACCGGTGAGCTGATTGAGCTCCACTGCACTTATGATCCAAAGACACGGGGTGGATGGTCCGATGACGGGCGCAAGGTAAGGGGCACATTGCATTGGGTATCAGCAGCCCACTCAATCGAGGCCGAAGTACGACTGTACGACCATCTTTTTGTGAAACCGGATCCAAGCGATGAAAAGAACGGCTCTGATTTCAAGGATCATTTAAATCCGAACTCATTAGAAACGCTGACCTCCTGCCGGGTTGAACCAAGTCTTGCAGACGCTCCGCCGGGCATGGGCTTTCAGTTCCTCAGGTTGGGCTATTTTTGTGTTGATTCCGTTGATTCCTCAACCGACAGACTTGTGTTCAATCGAACGGTGACCCTGCGTGATACATGGGCCAAGATCGAGAAGACGCAGAAGAAGTCTGGAATGCCAGGGAAAAGGAAAAAGGCAGCATAAAACAGGATGCGGGTTGCGGGTTGCGAGTTACGAGTTGCGGGTTTGAAACCTTAAACTGGATACTGGATACTTGATGCTGGATACAGGATGAAAGATGCAGGATGCAAGATGAAGGATGAGATTACAATATGCGTAAAGGGGGGCGGGGACATCGCCTCGGGTGTAGCATGGAGACTCCATCAGTGTGGGTTCAGGGTCTTGATAACAGAGATCCCGAGACCCATGGCCGTGAGGCGTAAGGTGGCATTCTGCGAGGCCGTCTATGACGGTCATGCAGAGGTGGAAGGAGTAGAGGCCCTGCTAATAGATGAGGCGAATGATAGCCGCCAGGTCTGGGACCAGGGAAAAATACCGATACTTGTTGATCCGGAGTGTGAGACGGCAAAAATGGTTAAATCTGATGTGATTGTTGATGCAATCTTAGCCAAGAGAAACACCGGAACCCGCATAAGTGATGCGCCTCTTGTCATCGCTCTCGGCCCCGGATTTGAAGCAGGGAGGGATGTGCATTTTGTGGTGGAGACCAACCGGGGTCATTATCTTGGCAGGCTCTTGACTGAAGGTTCGGCAGAGCCGAACACCGGTGTGCCAGGATCGGTCGCTGGGATATCTAAGGACCGTGTTCTCCGGTCGCCCGGTAGGGGTATTTGGCAAAACGAGGCAGAGATCGGTGATGTGGTGAGGAAGGGGGGTATGGTGGGATCAGTGGATGGTCAGCCCGTAAACGCCCTCATCAATGGGGTCTTGAGGGGTATGATCCGTCCAGGAATCCCGGTGACAGAGGGACTGAAGATCGGAGATATCGACCCCAGGGGAGTGAAGGAACATTGCCACACCATTTCCGAAAAGGCCTTGGCCATAAGCGGTGGGGCGCTGGAAGGGATACTTAGGTTTTTCGGTTAGTTAGTGTCTGAACGAAATAACTTCCCTATTTCATAATCTTAATCGTAATCTTACTCAAAACGATTATGATTAAGATTACGATTAAGAGTATGAATCCAAAAACAAATTTCAAATGTCGCAGTTATTTAGGCCTAATTTGCCAACCCCGCAACTAT
Source organism: Deltaproteobacteria bacterium (assembly GCA_029932035.1). Taxonomy (GTDB): domain Bacteria; phylum Desulfobacterota; class DSM-4660; order Desulfatiglandales; family Desulfatiglandaceae; genus Desulfacyla. The sequence goes on from JAOZQV010000126.1 coordinate 7,239, forward strand.
CTCCCCGGCCTCTCCCATAATCCGGTCAAAAAGATCTCTCACCGTGGGAATATCATGGGCCATGCCGATACCCTGGCCGCATGAAATAATCCCTGCATCCAAGTCCCCCTCATTATACATCTTCCTGGCTTTTTCTCCTGCGGCAATATTCAGGATCTCAGGTAAACCTGCCTGGTTTGCTTCTAATTCCGCAACTTTATGGGCTGCCGCGTTGTTCCAAACCCTGTGGGTGGCGCCGATAGAGCGCATGACCAACATGGTATCGAGTTCACTGGCATTAATGAGGGCTTCCTTGAGGTTCTCATGGATAGGAGCCTCTTTGGTGGCTAACAGGCGTGTGCCAATAATGACACCCTGGGCCCCTAAGGCCAATATCGCAACAAGTCCCCTGCCCTCAGATACGCCGCCGCCCCCAATTACAGGGACATTGAGGCTTTCCACAACCCGAGGCACCAATACAAGCGTGCCCACATCTAATTTGCCGGTGGCGCCCCCGTTCTCGTAGCCCACCACGGTGACGATATCGGCGCCCATATCCTGGACCTTGAGCGCATATCGAACGCCCACGCATTTGTGAATCCAGGTCAGACCCGCCTCTTTGAACCGGGCACACAGCTCTTCAGGCGCAGAATGTCCTGATGTCTCAACGATCTTAACCCCTTTTTCGAGTAAGACATCTAAGTAATCATTATTGTCAATGGGACGCATCATGGGGAAGAGGTTTAGATTGACGGCAAATGGCCTGTCAGTGAGTTCAATGAGCTGATCCAGAGCCTCCCCAAAGGATTCACGGCTTTGGTAGATTGCCGAAGCGAGCACGCCTAATCCCCCGGCATTGGAAATGGCTGCACTGAACGCCGCATCTGTAATGGACATCATGGTCCCGCCGACAATGGGATACTCTATGCCTAACATTTCCGTGATCTTAGTTTCAAACATTGATAACCCCCCTTAGATTGAATATTGATGGTTTCGTAATAGTCAATTCCGGCTTCGCCGGTTTAGGTCTTCATGACGGACAGAGGCACTATCGATTTTCCTCGTTTTTGCGCTAATTCCATCAGGGTGGCCTGGGCCATTTCAGGGGGTTCACGTCGTTCTGCCTCCGGCTTGGGCTGAAGACTCATCGCCTCTGTTGTACAGGTCGTAACGCAAAGACCGCAGCCGATACAGCGATTAAGATCAACCACGGCCACGTCATCATCCCCGATGGTGATCGCCTCCATCTGGCATCTATCGAGGCAGACCTCGCAGGCGGAACAAAGATCAGGGTCCACCTGGGCATAATAGTTGGCAATGACCATTTCAACAGGCTTGGGGTGCTTTTTTAACCCCCGGAGCACACCGCAGCAATCTCCACAGCAGTTACACATCCCCCCTGGGTTCTGAGCATTAAACGGCTGCGGGACCAGGCCTGCCTCCTCACAGCGGTCTAAGATCTCAAAGGCCTCTTCGTGGTTTATCCACCGACCCATTCCCTTGTCCACATAATAATCGGCATGTGATCCCGCCATAAGACAGACCTCTACGGGTTTGTCGCAGGCCTGCCCCAACAGACCCTGCTGTACCCTGCAGATACAATTGGCAACTGCAAGACGATCTTTTGATTTGACAATGGCCTTAGCATCCTCATATGGAACTACTTTCCATGCCACCTCAATGGCCTTGTTTACCGGGATCGTCCGCATCGGCGCTATCTGCTGCGAAGCTTGCTCGGTAAAGGCCTCGTCGAAATATTCCTCTATCAATCGGGCCAGTTCACGGTCCATGGTACCGACCTGGTATTCATAAATCCCCACCACAAAAGGAGCTGCGCCATAGGCGGCCGACCCCTCTTTGCGTACGCGGAATATTAAGCCCTTCTCCGCCATCTGCTCTAAAAGAGCGCCTACACTCTCAGGGTCCTGATTTAACCGTTCGGCAACTGCTATGGGTTTTTCAAGCATCATACTCAGATTCAGATACATCCGTGCCTCTTCTTCAGTGAAGAGCTTCTCGAGAAGCTTCATCTCCACGCCCGAGGTTGTTGATGGAAAACCCACGGAGTATTGATCCAACTGTTCCCGCAACTCGTAGAAAACACTTTCTATCATGTTAGCCTCCCTGTAAAACATCTTTTTGCCTCTGGGATCGGTTTCGTTTCCAAGACGGAATTTGCTATAAAACGGTCCAATCCTTACTATAATTTTCTTACACAGACAAGAAGAATCCTCTTGTCGCAGCAATTCTAATTTGGGGCTAGGGGACGGTCATAGGAAAACAAATAAGTTGACTGGATGAAGGTGGTGTG